>JAGBXG010000148.1 GCA_017629415.1 Pseudomonadota bacterium
GTCTGTGCAATTTTGAGTTTTTCGAGGATGGGCCGTGAGTTGGCTTTTTTGCCGTAATAAGCTGCAATCATGTTGCCGGCCATCGACTTGCCAAAACGACGCGGCCGTGCCACACACACAAAGCTGTCTTCCGTGTTCAGCACCTGGTTCAGTTCATGAAGAATCATCGATTTATCGACATAAATTCTCGAATTGACCGCTCTTTTTAACAATGCTTCGCTTGGATTGACATAAATGCCCATAGATGACCTCCGTGAACCAGGGTTTTCTGTCAAACATATAGCATAGCATAATTATGCCATCGGCGCGAGTGTATGACGCGGCTATCGGCGTATACAAAATCACAAATCACGGATGAATCGGTAAGTTCACCCAAGACGAAATGAAATACGGGATCCCATTTTGCTCTCAAAGGTTCAACAACCAGTACCCGGCCACAAAAGAACTTTGCCTTACACCGTGACCTCTGGAATCTCTGAACAATGACTTTTAAAATGAGGGGGCCAGGCCCCCTACGCCGCTATTTGCAAGCAAATACGCGGCGACCCCCGATGCAGGGACGGCGCCCCGCAACGCCCTTCCCGAGTTTTATTCAGAAATTCCCTGTGCCCTGTTTGCATAGATCACATCAGATTATTTAAACAACGCACACCCGTCTTCTTTAAACCCTTCGATTTTATCCAAAATATCCTGTTCTGTTACGCCAAAGAACTCAGCAAGACATGGGAGACAAAAGAACTTTTCCAGGCGTGTACCGAAAAACTTCTTATTTGCTGCAACAATATCTTTAGAAAGTTTGTCTGCGCCACAAATGTGACATTGATGCTTTTTTTTCATATTCAGAATCGTTCCTCTCAGGCAAACTCATATTCAGGCAGATATTTATTTTTATATTCATCATCGATCATGGCCAGCTGATCCCAAATGATATGACGCATGTTATAAGCAGGTTCAAAACAATATTTTTTGAAATCTTCTATGGAAATATCTGAAGCAGAACGGACATGGGGGAATAAAAGTTTCATCCAGGCTGCCGACATACGTTTGATGGCTTCATTATGACGCGTGTCAGCCTTTTCAGCGACGATAAGAAGTTCATCAACTATACTGCGATAAGAGACATCATCGCGAAGAATATGCATGACAGAACTGAAATATTCACTGTTAAGCCCCCAGCCTGTCGCCATGAGATCGTCATGCATACGCGGGATATCCCAGCCGCATATAAAGCCATGGAAACGCTCAAGCAACGCGCTTTCACTGAATGCACTGGGCAGGAAACGGAATATGGGTTTGCTCAAATTCATCGATTCCTGCGGAATATTGCCCAACAAAATCATGCCGGCATCGGCGACAAACTCGTGATTGCCCACGCGAGCTTTGCCATTTTCTAAATAACCTTTGAGCGCACCTTGAATTTCTTTGGGATCGGTAAATTCTATGGTCTGAATCTCATCTAAAGCCACAAAATCATGGAATGCAATCAAACCTTCGCGACGATGACCCATGTCATAAATGAGTTTCGCACGAGACATCGTGCCGCCGGATGCCAGCCAGCCATATTTGCTGATATTGCCAAATAATGTACTTTTACCCGTACCTTTGGGCGCAAGTTCTATCAAATTCAGGCGTTTTTCTATAAATGGCAAAAGCCGTTTTAACATCGCAAGCTTTTGATGCATGTTTTCATAGCCGTCCGGATTATAGTCAATGGCACCCAAAAGAACATCTACCCATTCTTCTAATGAAAAATGCTGACGCACATCTTTATAATAATCAATGTCAAGAGTATATGGGCAGAAATCTCGGAATTGATATAAAACAACGCGGCCATCTTTTTTAGATTCCGGCTGTTTATAGCCTAATTCAATTTGTCCCCAGACTTCGTTGGCTTTGGTCAATGCTGCGCGGCTTTTTTCCCATACGCCGTTATCAATCATGGTTTCGCGGCTGTTTAACTGATAATCCGGCAATTCAAAGGCTTTTTCACCCGTCTGAATATCGATATGAACCGATATTTTGGCCAGCATGCGCACGCGCTCACCATCCACCAGACGGCCTTTGATCTCACTCCAGCTGTCTTTTTTGGGAATATTTTTATGCACAAATCTTTCAATTTCAGAAAGATCATAATTCCCATAACCATCTGAGAATTTTTTGAGAAGCCAGTCACGAAGGAATGACGGCATGCTCAATGTTTTAAACACATTCAGCTTTTTAATGTCCTTATAGACGATCATCTCGTCAAAATATTCTCTCAGTTTTGTATTTACA
>JAGBXG010000149.1 GCA_017629415.1 Pseudomonadota bacterium
CCGGCACACCTTCAGGCAATGCACGCCGGGTCCAATCTAACACGAGGTATTGCGGCAGCTGGGCAGAACCGCTTGTTTGCATTGACCACTCTGCCGAAACCCAAGCTTTTAACGCGCGTGATTGGGCTTCAGCCGGCAAATGAGGCCAATGATAAATCAACGCCGCATCCCGGTCTGGGGTCGGTTCCATCGCCGCCAGTTTTGCGATGACTTCAGTATCTGCTGCTTGCGCGACTAAACCGAAAACATCATTATCTTCTAAATGGGGTTCAAGCACACGCATGGCTTCTTTGCCAAATTCTGTTGTTTTCCAAGCCGAAACATGTGCAGATAAATAGCCAATCGCCTGTTTTTTTAAAGCGCGGTTTTCTGTGACTTCGTCTAAGGCACGTTGGGCACGAATTTCATAAAACGGCTGTTCGGCACCATAAAATGCTGCTCCAAATTGTGTATAGGCCGCGTCACGCCGGGCAGATACCCAGGCAAATTTCTCCACACACCCCGGCTGAGCTTCCATTTGGGCAATGATTTGTGCCTGTTCTGGGGCACTAAGCGACTGAAAATGTGTTTCAAATGCGGGTTCTTGTCCGTGACATGCCCGTTTGACGCATGATGGACACAAGGGATCATCCTGAAATGTCGTCTGCGGTTCACAAGCCGACAAAAGGCATGCACCGCAAAAAACCGCGAGATATCGATAATATTTCATACGTCAGGGAATATCCTTTGGAGCCGTTTCAGATTTGTCTGTGGCGTGGGTCATTTCAGCAGATTGGATGGCTTCAGTTTCAGAGATGTCAATGGCCTCTGCAGAAGTCGACGCTTCGGGCGGCAATAATTCTGCATCGGCAGATGTTTCGCCATCTTCAGCGGTAGTTTCTGTGATGCCTTCTGATACATGTTGGAGATTTTCCGCCGTTTCCGTTGTTTCCGCCGCCAATGCGGCTTTTACCTTCTTCTTTTCTGCTCTGAGTTTATGGTCTGCAGTATCTTCTGCTTTTTCTGCGATGATTTCAGCTTCTTTTCTCATTTTGGCATATACTTTTGACCAGCTGTCGAGCTTTTTGTAGTTTTTGCTTTCAATTTGCGTATCTTGTGCAATGTCCAAGTATCCGCAAACGATTTTGGTCAAAATCCATGAATCGATAAAAGCAAAGTGGCAAGTCATCACGAGGAAGAAAGACACGCCCAGCCATGGCCAAAAGCTCACACTTAAACTTTGAGCAACGGCCCATCCGGGCAAGAAGAACAGTGCCATCAGCAAAACCCAAATCAAAATAACGATCAGGCTGAGCTTGAGTGCCTGTTTTCTGAATCGATCCCAATTCTGCGCAAGTATGGTCAATGCATCGACACAAGCCGCATGCACTTCATAATCTTTTCTGCGCAGCGCATAGGTCATGCAGCATTCATCCATGCAGGAAAGGGCCGGATAACTGAGAACAGACAGAAATAATCTTCCAAAACCCGTTTCCGGCATATCCGAATGCAGCGAAAATCCGCGAGAAATCACGCGCACGATTTGGGTAATGGCCAGCATTAAATTCCGCGCCATGACGTGATATTGACGATTGGATTGAAATCGTGCTTTTAATACTGTCTTAGAAAACTCAACAGGATTTGAGGGAATATCCTGACCGCCGTGTGCGCGTTCCACAATGGCCAGTTGTCCGAGTTTGATGCTGTATCCAATTCGGCTCATCATTCCATAATAGATACCGATAGCTATCAAAAACGCCGCACATCCAATGGCGATTGAAGTCAGCATATCGAGCTGTACATGGGTTATCACCAGCCATGCCACGGCTCCGACAATCAGACAAACAAAAACAGTGACCAAGCCGAGACCGAGTTTCATCCAGCTGAAAATCATCGTTTTACGATAAATTGTGCCAGGCTTCATAAAATATTCCCATCCATCATTAAGCGTTCATCGCATCATTTAACACATCCAATCATCGCGTTTATTCTGATTTTGATATTGAGGGGGGCAACGCCCCCTTCGGTGCTATTGGCGCGGCGTATTGAGCCTTTTAGGCGAAATAGCCGTGCCGGCAAGGCGTATGGGCGGCCGAAGGACGCACATAGCCGCGCCAATACGCACCTACCCCCTTTGCGGGGACACCCCGCAACGCCCCGTGTTGCCTCAAATCTCAGGCGATGCCGAAAAATGTGTCAATATTTTTGCGGAACAGATGGTCTTCACATGTGATCGATATAAAAAATGCACCTTTTAGCGGTGCATTTTTGAGTGAAGCAGTTTAGGTCATTGCGCGGTAAGCGATTTCGGCAATGCTTTGCGCGAGATCTTCGAGACGCTGTTTGGTATCGACGACATCTTCTGTCAGCATCAGGGCTGGATCGTTTTCGAGGTAAGCTTTGTGATTTTCGAGTTCCTCGCGGATGCTGTCTGCGTCTTCCGGCGACAGATATTCGCCGAGCTGTTTCAAGGAACGTTCGGCCATATAGACGAGGCCTTTGGCTTCATTAATTTTGTCGATACGTTCGTGCAATTCGACGTCGGCGGCGCGCTGTGCTTCAGCTTCATCGATCATGCCATTAATTTCATCTTCCGAAAGGCCGCCGGAGGCTTCAATTTTGATGTTGGCTTCGCGACCTGTTGTTTTTTCAACGGCAGAGACATGGACGATACCGGAAGCGTCAATTTTGAAGATGACTTCGATTTGCGGCATACCACGGAGAAGCGGCGGCAATCCCCACAGTTCAAATCTTGCCAGCGAGTGGTTTTCATCGGCCAAAGAACGCTCGCCTTGGAGGACGTGGACGTTGACCATTTCCTGGTAGTCGATGGTGGTTGAGAAAATTTCGGAAGCTTCGCAAGGAATCGGTGTATTGCGCGGAATGAGGGGCATGAAAACACCGCCCATTGTTTCGATACCGAGTGAAAGCGGCGTAACGTCCATGAGCATGACTTCCTGGAGATCGCCGTTGAGAACGCCGCCTTGAATGGAAGCGCCGATGGAGACGATTTCGTCGGGATTGACTTCGGCATTGACGGGCAGATTGAAGAAGCTGGCCACGCGTTCGCGGACGAGCGGCATACGGGTCATACCGCCGACGAGGACGATTTGAGTGATATCTTTGCGTGTAAGTTCGGCATCTTCGAGTGCCTGTTCACAGAACGGGAGGGTTTTTTCGACGAGATGACGGGTCAGATCTTCCAATTCTTTGCGCGTCAATGTTCTTTCCATGTGAAGCGGTGCACCGTCTTTCATGGTCAGGAACGGCAGATTGATTTCTGTGGATTGCGCGTTGCTGAGTTCCTGTTTGGCGTATTCAGCGGCTTCTTTGACGCGGTAAATGGCGGCCATTTCGTGGGTTAAATCAACGCCATTTTCGTCTTTAAATTCTTTGATCAGCAGTTCGACGATAGCGTTGTCAAAGTCTTCGCCGCCGAGGAACGGATCGCCCAAAGTGGAAAGAACTTCGTACATGCCGTCGCCCAGGCGAAGGACGGAAATATCGAACGTACCGCCGCCCAAGTCGTAAACGACGATAGTTTCGGATTTATCTTCGCCAAAGCCGTAGCCGAGGGAAGCTGCCGTCGGTTCGTTGATGACGCGAAGGACATCGAGACCGGCGATACGGCCGGCATCGCGCGTGGCCTGACGCTGTGAGTCGTTAAAGTTGGCGGGGACAGTAATGACGGCCTGATCGACTTTTTCGCCGAGGTATTCTTCGGCAATTTCGCGCATTTGCGTGAGGATCATGGCTGAAATTTCTTGCGGACTGTATTCCTTGTCACCAATTTTGACACCGGGTGTTTTGCGTTCACCCGAACCCATCGGCACGATTTCGTAGGGCACGAGCGATTTAATATGCTCGACTTCCGGATCATCGATGGTACGTCCAATGAGACGTTTGACAGCATAAATGGTGTTTTTTGGGTTTTTGGCTGCCTGACGGCGTGCCATTTGTCCGACCAAACGTTCTCCAGTAGCATTGAATGCAACAATGGAGGGTGTCGTACGAGAACCTTCGCGGTTTGAAATAACAACAACCTCATTGCCTTCCATGACGGAAACACATGAGTTTGTTGTGCCTAAGTCGATACCAATTACTCTTGACATATCTTATTCTCCATCACCATCTTCATGCTGAGCAACAACTACGAGTGCCGGTCTGAGCACTCTGTCGTGCATGATATATCCTTTCAGATGTTCCTGAACAATTGAGTTATGAGGCTTTTCGGCATCGATCACGCGAGAAAGCACGTCGTGGTATACGGGATCGAATTCGGCACCGAGGCTGTCATAAGGTGTGCACCCCTGTTTGCCCAAAGCGGCGATAAACAGTTTTGCGGTCATTTCAACGCCTTGCAAAAGCTGATCATAATCGTTGGACTGACGGGCATGGGTTAAAGCACGTTCGAGATTGTCCATCACGGACAGGAAACCCGTGACAATTTTTTCCTGAGCTTGATTTTTATTTTGCTCCTGATCGCGGGCCACACGTTTTTTATAGTTATCGAAGTCGGCACTGACACGAATCATGCGATCGTTCAGTTGTTTGGCTAAAATCTTGAGCTGTTCGTTTTCCTGACGAACTTTTTCATGGGCATTGTGAACGGTATTCAGCTGTTGTTCAAGTTCAGCGACTTGAGTTTCCAGTTCGGTCACTTTTTCCTGTGAAGCTGCTGCCGGCGTGGGGTCATCTAAAATGACCTCAACATCTTCGATACAAAGGTTTTCGTCTGACAAGAGATTGTCGAAAGCGGCGACTGCCGAATCGATACTCAGATCATCGTCAGTCAGAACGATGACATTATCTTGTTTTTTAGTTTCTTCCTTCGGCTGAGATTCTGCTTCTGCTACAGATTCGGCTTTTTCAGCGTCCTTTGCAACTTCGGTCGCAGGTTCTGCTTTTTCAGTGCTTTTTGCGGTTTCTGTGACAGGTGTTGCAGATGCGGCGGCAGCTTCCTTGCGTGCTTTGGCTGCTATTTCCGCAAGCCCGGGAAATTGCGGTAATTTGGCTGTTTTGGCTGCAGGTTTGGGGGCATTTGCCGGCCTTTCTCTTTCTTTTTCCACAACGGGAGCTTCTGTTTCTGCAGAGCTTTCTGTTGTGGCTGAAGGTTGAGCTTCTTCCTGCGTTTTTCAGCTGATTCAGCCGATTCAGATTTTTTTGCCTCAACCGCATTCACAGCATTGAGTGCGGCTTCCATTAAATCTTTGTGTGCATCCATAATGTATACTCTTTGCAAAGAGGGGGGTATGTAAACCCTAAATCATGCGCGTAAATACTCTAGATTTGAAATTCATGCAATGTACACCATTCATGATCGTCATATCCGTTTCAAAACCGTTGTTTTAATGATGTTCAAAAGCTGACCAGGCATTCAGCAGCAGCATATTGGCATTTTTCGGCTGTCCGGAGGCTGCAGCTTGCGATGTTGCAGGAACGGCAATGATTTGGATATCTGTTCGGCTGGTATGGATTTGTGCCACATCACAATCATAGATGACGGTGCCCCCTGGGACGACGCACGGAAGAAAAGTGTCGAGCGCCGGCTGATTCATGGCAAACAGGATATTCGGATTTTTCACGATGGGTGAGCTGATGCGTTTTTTGTCAATGCGAACAAAGCAATTGGCGACGCCACCGCGCATTTCGGGGCCATAAGATGGAATCCAGGTGGCTTCGAGTCCTGTTTCAAGGGCACATTTGGCAATTTGCCGGCCCAGTGTCATGACGCCTTGACCGCCGAACCCGGCACAACAAATCGAGGTCAGCTGTTCAATACCTTGCAGCCTGCCGGCTGATTGGAGGGATGTTTCGTATGTGATGGCTTCAAATACAGGTGCCGTATCATGTTCATGATATGGCTGTACTTGCCGCCGCATGCGGATCCATTCCGAGCGTGATGCGTCGCGGAAAATACCGGTTGGGAAAATTTGGGTCATTTCATGGGCTACGCGTTCTCTTGCTTCAGCTGGTGACAGATGCCAGTTGGATGGACACGGCGACAAAATTTCGACGAAACTATATCCCACGCCATTGAGCTGATTTTCAATGGCATGGCGAATGCAGCGTTCGGCTTCGAGCAATTGTTTTTCGGAACCGATGGCCACGCGAGCAATGTAGGCCGGGCCTTCAAGCTGGGACAAAATTTCGCAAATTTTTAAAGGGGCACCATGATCGGCCAGGGTTCGGCCGGTCACCGATGTGGCAGTACGTTGTCCGAGCATTGTTGTGGGAGCCATTTGGCCGCCGGTCATGCCAAAATTGGCATTATTGACAAAAAAAACGGTCAGATTTTCTCCGCGATTGGCGGCATGTATGGCTTCAAGCAAACCGATAGAAGCTAAATCACCGTCCCCTTGGGATACAATGACCAGGGCGTCAGGATTTAATCTTTTGACGGCTGTGCCCACTGCACTGGCGCGTCCATGTGCCGACAAAACATGTGACACCGATAAATAAGAATCGGTCAATCCGCCGCAGCCTACCGGAGAAACCCAGATTGTTTTTTGTTCAGCTTTAAGAGCGGTTATTGCTTCATCGACAAACTTGAGGAGATTGCCGTGACCGCATCCAGGACAAAAATGCGTTTGTTCCGGTGTTTGATGCTTGCGGTATGTTTCTAAAAAAATCGTCATAATCCTGCTTTATTTTTGTGGGACTTGGCTTCACCGCATCTTGTGATGAGCTTCGTCTTTGGGGAACCCACAAGAGATGAATTTTGTGGGGTGGCCAGGTGTTTTTTACTGACGTTAAGAGGCGAAATGGGACCTGTGTTTTATTTCGCAAATCTTCATTATATATAAGAGGCAAATGACTGACAAAAGAATGGGGGATGAGGTTTATTTTGTGGCGTGTGCATGAAAAAGCCACTCTCAAATCAATGAGTTGTGCAAAAACTTGTCACAATATGGAATTAAGTGATAGTAGACTTTGCCTTTTTTGTAAGGTGTAAAAACGATTTTTGCGGATTCGAATGGGATGTTTTCAATGTTTGAACGCCTGGTTGAAAAAATGATGCGTGGCAGCAAGACAACCTCTGATGAAGGTTATCTCGGCAAATATTTGGATGCCATATGTCCCCGATTTGTCGAACAATACCAGGCAATACAGGCCGCAGCCTCAGATGGTGAGACAGATGCGCTTGATATTTTGGCATGTTGTCTCATGAAAGAGATTGGTATTTCGGGTGCAGATGCTTCCTCGGCGAGAGCATTTCTTTCGATTCTCATTGAAAATGAACATCTTCCTGTACAATCGCAGCTGAATGAATCCGAGCTGATGGTTTTGCGCGATCTTTTGTTTTGTTATTTCGGCGGCAACGGCGAAGATATCAATGCCAAGGGATCGCAAGTTTTGTCGTTGATTGAACGTAAATTTGGCAATGGTGATTTTTCACAAGCTAAAATTCTGCTTCAGATTTTTGAAACGAACAATGAGACGAAGCAAAACAACGAACGCAATCTTTATTATGAAGAGATGATTATGCGTCTTGACACGATTTCGACACGTTCGAAAGCCTTGTCGAGCAATGTCGTTTCAGCAGCGATTGCTCCTGAAGCTTCTGATGCCGAAGTTTTGCGTGCATTCAGTGCCTGCGAGCAAAATGCAAATGCCAAATTCTGTTTGTATTTGCGTGATTTGAAAGAATACGAGAAGTGGGAGACGACGCTTTCGGAAATAGATGCAGAGACGAAAAATTATCTGCTCGATTATATTCCAGTTGTTCGCTGGCGAAAGCTTGGTACATTGGATGAGCCGCTGATTTCTCAATTTGGACGTCATATTACGTTTGAAATGCTTAAACGTCATGTCCAGCAGAAACTCCGCATGTGTTATTTTGTTTTATTAGCCAGCGGAAGTACGGGATATGAATGGTTTATCTTTGCGTTTACAAAGTGGAGTAAGGAACATTTCGATGTCGATGTCCGCGAGGTTTTTCCGATGTTGCATCGAAGTGGTATTGTGGATGGCATGTGTTTGCAGGAAGTTCTCGATGTGGCTACCGAACGGTTCTACGGACGTGCCATGAATGCCATCAGTATTCATCCCGAAGCATTGGAATTGGCATATCGAAAGGCCATTCAGTTTATTTTCCAGTCTGATATTTCCCTTATTCCAGCCGGACACTATAATTTCGGCGATTTCTTACTCGATAATATTTTGCCCTTCCAATACGAAGACCCACATTTTGCTTATCGACTTCATGTCATGATGTAGAGGCTTACTGTGAAAGTAAAACATATTTTGCTTTGTCTTATTCTCATTTCAACCATGTTTTCAACGATGGGTTGCAGACTCATTTTTGAACCGGATGTAGATGCGGTGAGTCGGCTTTATGCCAGCATGCCGACTGGCGATAACAGAGTTGTCCGTGAAATGTGCAGCGGCGATGATGTTTGTAAAAAAATCAATACGGTTGCTGGTATTGTGAAATCCAGCTGGTACGTTAACAAGAAAGATTTCTTTACGATAACTCAAGTCGAAATTGCTGAAGATACTGGTTATTCCTACGTACATACCCAAATCAGGCTTCCTGGTGCTGCAGGCCAAGAGGATACGATGCTGCCGCTTGTTTTCGAAATGGAACGCATCAAACTTCGTTGGTATATTTACAGTGTTGACGGAATTGAAGAATTTATCCGACGTGCGGAACGCAACAGAGGCATTCTGTAATCAGACGGAATGATGCCTGAATGGGGCGTTGCGGGGCAAAGCCCCGCATTCGGGGGTAGGCGCGTATTTGCGAAGCAATTAGCGCCGCTGGGGGTGTCCCCCTTGCATAGAGACCTCCAACATTCTCCCAAGCCTTTATTTTTAAATACGGTGACAATTATGGCCGAAGAACATCCCCTTATTCTTATTGCTGACGATGATCCTGATCTTCGCCAGCTCGTCAGAATTCAGCTTGAACCGACGGCTTGCAGAATTATCGAAGCTAATAATGGTGCTGCAGCGCTTGAAAACATACTCGTCGAAACTCCGGATCTCGTCATTCTTGATGTCATGATGCCGGAACTCACGGGATGGGAAGTGCTGAAGTACATCCGAAGTCATAAAGAAACCGAAAATATCGGTGTGCTCATGCTTACCGGTATTGGCGAGACGCTCAATGACCTCAGTTCACCGATGTATGGTGCAGACGATCATATTGATAAGCCTTTTAAGGCTCAGGAACTTCTTTTTAAAGTCAGACGTGTTTTGTCTAAATCCAGAAAACGTCAACAAGAAACAGATGTATAAGGCCAGTATGTTATGAATATGAGAGCATTCGAAGAAAAGCTCGGTTATACATTTAAAAATTCCAAGCTGCTCGAAACTGCACTCACACATCGGTCTTTTGCCTATGAAAAAGGCAATAAACACCCTGATAATCAAAGACTTGAGTTTTTTGGCGATGCCATTCTCGACTTTGTGATTGCAGATATTCTATTTCATCTTTATCCAGAGGCTCAAGAAGGAGTTCTGACCAAAACGAGATGCAGACTCGTTTGTGAAAGCACCTTGAGCCTTATCGCTAAATCCCTTGGATTTGATACGGTTCTGAAAATGGGGAAAGGCGAAACGGCTTCAGAAAGTGCCAAAAGGCCGGGGCCTCTTGCCGATGCCTATGAAGCCGTCATTGGGGCTATATATCTTGATGGCGGTATGGACAATGTCAAACAGTTTATTGAAAGACATCATCGTCCGTACATTGAAAATCCTGATGGAAATTGGCTCCCCAGAGATGCCAAATCCAGACTTCAGGAAGTGACTCAAAGACAAAAAAAATCTTTACATTATCAAATCATAGCACAAAGCGGACCGGAACACGCCCCTACTTTTGAAGTTGCCGTTTGCATCGATAACCAAATCGTTGCCAAAGCATTTGGTAAATCCAAAAGGGATGCTGAGCAGGCTGCCGCCGAAAATGCACTCAATCAAATATAAATTTATTCATACGCGATATGATTCATCATATTTGCGATACAGACTGATATTCCCCTATCAGCTCAGTTCTTCCACAAACTTTTGGAGTTCTCATCATCGTGCAGGCCGTTTGTCCAAATTGTCGAAACACATTACCAGAAGTCGGCAGCCAATGCCCGTATGACGGCTGGTTTGGCGTTGAGCCCAAAGAACTCGAAAACGTCAGTTCTATTGCCGGAAGACCGTTAGGCGGAAGTTTTGTTGCCCTCAAAAAAATCGGACAAGGCGGTATGGGTACCGTCTATAAAGGCAAACAAATTCAGTTCGAAAGGGCGGTTGCCATCAAAGTTCTCTCTAAGTTCCACCTTTCCGATGAACAAATTTTTGCGCGATTCGAACGCGAAGCGAAAAGTGTTGCGCGCGTTGTCCATCCTAACGTCGTTCAGCTTATCGATTCAGGCATCGAAAACGATATTGCGTATATCGTCATGGAATATGTTCAAGGTGTTGAACTTTCAAGTGTTCCAGCCAGTGAACTTTCCGGACAATTTATTACGCATGTTGCCAATCAGGTTTTAAATGCATTATCCGAAGCGCATGCTATGAAGGTCATTCACAGAGACCTTAAACCTGACAATATCATGATTACTGAAGAAGCCGGCGACAGACACTTTGTCAAAGTTCTCGACTTTGGTTTGGCGGCACTTACTGACAGAGCAAAAATTACATTTTCAGGACAGGCATTGGGTACGCCGTGGTACATGTCGCCAGAACAGGCTACTGCCCAACCCGTCACCGAAGCTTCTGATATTTATTCACTCGGATGTGTTCTCTACGAACTGGCGACATCGAAACCGCCTTTTCCTGGACACCGTCCGTTCAATGTGATGATGCAGCACGTCAACGCCGATGTGCCACCTTTGGTGCCGCGTCCGGAAGTCGAAATCAGCAGCGAAATGACGGCATTCATCATGAAATGCCTCGAAAAAGACTCGGCAAACAGATGGCGTACTGCCAATGAAGCTCTCGAAGCGCTTTATCAACTCCCCGAATGGGTGGCTGCAGGTCAGTCCGATATCAATCAGTCTCTTCGCATGAGCATGATGCAGCTTACGGAAATGAATGCCATGCGTTCTGATGTCATTTCCAGTATTTCCAATGCGCTTGATTCTGTCAGTTCCCCCACTCTGTCTCGTGTGGACATTCCATCCAACCGTCCAAGCCGCACGCTTACGCTCGATCCTTCGTCGAGTGGTATTTCGGCTGTTCATGAACTTCCGGTTTCGTCAGGCTCTACGCCTATTGTTTCTGAACATACGGTATCCTCTGCCCCTCCTCAGCTTGAATTTAAAAAACTCGTTCTGATCATCGGCGGCATCGCATTTATACTTATTATTTGCATCATTATTGCGTTAGTTTTCTGATCTTTTATTCAAGTTTCCTTGGCAATGATGCAGGTTTTGAGCGGCTTTATGCATGAAAGCATGACAGCCGCTTTTTTTGTAGGATAAGGCGGCCTTATGCGTGAACGCATTACGGCCGCTGTGTACGCCTATGCTCTGCATACGGCGTACACATGTCGACATGGGTTTATCGGCAGACATCTAAGTTTTTTGATCGACAGGCATCAATACAAAAGCATGATGCAGTTTTGGACTGCAAATGAAATCCATCGGGGCATAAATGTAAAAAACAAAAAAAGCGGCAGTGATTTCTCACTGCCGCTTAGATTCCGCGACCAGGATTCGAACCTAGATACTCGGCACCAAAAGCCGATGTCCTGCCATTAGACGATCACGGAACAAATACCTTAAAGGCATCTGGCGAGGGCGGCTTATATAGATCGCATATTAAATCGTCAAGCAGTTTTTATCAAAAAAGTATTTTTTGATAAAACGCTCAGTTTTATTCACGAAAACCTCCCAAAATGACGGGATTCTAGGGGGCTTTGACCTCACTACCGCCCTTCGGGCGTTCTCTCCCACTGGGAGAGAAATCTGATTCGCTTTGCTCATCAAAGCCAGCTCAAGTGTTTGGCTTGCCTCTTCGAAATTGCATCCCAATGCCAGCAAAAAAGTCAGCATTCACGAAGTGTTAAAACTTACCAATGCGGAATGGCATCCAAGGTTCCCATTTCGCCCCAAGACGTCAGCAACCAGTACCCGGCTAACCCACGAAAACCGCTATATGTTGCGGGATTCTAGGGGGCTTTGACCTCACTA
>JAGBXG010000150.1 GCA_017629415.1 Pseudomonadota bacterium
CTTCATACTGTGATGGTTGGGGGAATGCTGTTTATTGTGAAGATGGCATCGTCACAAAATATGATGATAATTGTTACAGAGGCGAATGTTCTGTAGATTCTGCAGGCAACATTTCGTGTTTAAAACGCACGGATTTCACGGAAGAAGAGTTAGAGTGCTGCGACAATTATTCGGGTGAATTCGAAAGCGGCTTTTTCAGACGTTGTATTGATGATTTGCGGCAAACTGGCATTTGTCAGAAAACCCCATTAGGCGGTTAATCTTTTAATCAAACCGCAGACCTCCCGGAATTTTAGCCCAATTTCGGGAGGTTTTGTTTTTGGGGGGAGAATCATCCATCTTTGGGTATTGTTTTGGATTTTATGGAGTCGGGTGGCGTATTTGTGCGCGGCTATGTTCGCCCTGACGGGCTCCATACGCCTTGCGTGCGCGGCTATGTCGCGTTGCGCCATACACCGCGCAAATTTTTCAGCATACGGATTGACTTCGAACAAATTCAAGATTTGTAGAATTAGAGGGGATGCTGTGATGGTGAGATTGGGCGATATAACAACCTATGTAAATGGTTTTACATTTAATCCTTCCGATCTAACAATGGATTCTATGCTAAGTTTTCTACCGTCTGTAATGGCAACTCTGTCAGTGCTGCAATTTGTTGCAATGTAAAATTTCCAGCATTCAACATGTTTTTAGCAATTTGAGCTTTGCTTTTATCAATGCCCGCTTTTTCCCCCTTCTCAATGCCCGCTTTTTCCCCATTGGCATAGCCTTCATCTAATAACTCTTGTTTCCACTCTTCAACGGCTTGACACATATTAATCTCCTTTTGAGTTTTATGGATTGGAATATTGATATTTAAAGCAGCATAAATCAAATTAGCGGCATCGGGATCCACATGTTGGAACCGCTCACTTGAGTTTACAATCTCTTTAAGCTTTTTTCTATCCTGCGAGGCTTTGATACACATAAAAACCTCGCGAAGTGATGTGTCCAAGACCTCGAGCTGCTCATCGGATAAGGTGTGCGGATCAATGATGCAAATGGGATAATCCGGTACAAACGCTTTCAGCTTGGGATTTTTAATATCTAAAATCTCATGCAGATTGCGAGGACCGTCCCAAGGCTTGGTACCAAAATAGCAAACAGCGGTAATTACTGGTTTGAGCTTTGCTTCGGGCGATACACCGCTCAAAAACTGGCTTGAGTGATTTCCAAATTTACTCTTGGCTTTGATTGTCTGCATTTGCGTATGAAAAGTTAAGGCATCATAAATCATCACGCGAGCAGGCATAAATCGATCGATATACGATTGATTTTCAATTCCCAAAATCATGTAATCTGCCTCGTCATCCGTGGCACACAAGCAAGTTTTTATCATATCACGAGAAAAATTTGCCAATAATAAGGCTTTTTGAGCTTTGTGTCGTTTTCGATTGTGCTTGTTTTTACCTCCTTCTGATAATCGTTGAATCAAAAGACATTCAGGATCCATTGGCTTAAGCTCACGTATTGCCATTTGCGTTTCGCGAAACACAAGCTTAAAGACATCCTGAAAAACTTCAGGTTTTTGAACAAACACTTTGCTCGTGCTGTCAATTTTTCCCATTTTGGGACCTCCATGTGGTTGGGGCAGGTCTCATCATCTCTCACAGCGACAGATCATCAAACCGCCTTACATCCCGTGTGATGCCAACCCCAATCCCATTGTGACGATTTTTTTATTGTGGGGTGCTGCCGGGTTTGGTTCCCTCTAGGGAATATCGAGGCAACGGGATGAATTTAAATTGCTTTTTGAGATTTGCTGGGAATATGATTCAGGATCCGATGGTTGCCAATTGCCATGAATGATGATTCATGGTTTCGAAATTTGCTGGAGGACATCTTCTGTTATGCTGATTTATCTCGTTGATGATCGAGGCAAAGACGGCGAATATGCAGGTTTTTTACATGCACACAAAGATTCACTTCCCGTGTTTTCACTTGAAGTGTTTACGCATTGGTCTGCTTTGTACCATGCCATTCTTGAGCGTCAGCCGGATGTGATTTTGGCAGATATGCGTTTTGATGAAACACCTGTGGATGCGCTTTATGGCGATATTACGGCATTGGCGAACAGCGATCGATTTTGCGGGAATAAAGAACGTGCTGAGGCTCAAATTCGCGGTATGCCAGGTTTATTGATTTGCCGTGCCTTGCGTGAACATCGTATTTTTGTGCCGA
>JAGBXG010000151.1 GCA_017629415.1 Pseudomonadota bacterium
CCCCGCAACGCCCCAGACCGGCATGATTCAGCCCCTTCTGAAGGATGAAGTTGCCAAAGAGCGTCTGAGTTTATCACATTTGCCGGATAATTTATTGTCATCGGGTGCATAAAAACCGAAAAAGCCGCCCGATGGCGGCTTTGAGACGATGATGAGAGGATTGATGTTCAAAATGATGGATGATTTATAAACTGTTGCCTGCGTCTTGATTGTCTTGAATGTTTTGGGGCAATGGATTGGGAAACAGAGCTTTTTGACCGGTTTCGATGCCATTGGTATGTGCATTTTCAAGATTTTCAATGCGGTTGATGAGATGGCGGAGCGCAAAATCCATTTCTTCAATCGTCAGCTGAGAATCAGGAATATTTTGAGGCACCTGAGCTGAATTTTGGGGCGCAGCGGCATTGGAGTCAAACCAAACATGCTGTGCGGTTTGGGGGTATTGAACAACAGTCTGAGCTTGTTGGGGTTTGCCGTTGCTGTCGATAACAACGACCGTAGGTGTTTGTGTATCAAGCATCGGTTTGGCGGTAAACATGGTCACAAACCCTGGAATGCTGAGCAGGAAAAGGGCCGCCCCGACCAGGGCAGGTGCCCAACGCCGGAAGACTTGAGCTGTTGTTCTGCGTTTAGGCATAAAGCCGGATGCAACAGACGGAGCTGCAGGCTGAAGATTTTGAACAGAATGCATGGGTTCTGCATCAATCCGGGCGTTGATGGCATCAAGCAGAGCATAGCCATCGATATCGTCCAAAGCCAATTCAGATTCTGTACGTACCACTTGACGCAATTCAGCCAAAGCTTGATAGGTTGGCGTGTGAATCAATTCATCATGAGAAATGGCTGCAAACTCTTCTGAAGTCAGCTCATTGTCAAAGTAGGACTGGATCATCAATGGATTGGGACCGGTTTGATTTGAAGTATTTTCGTGATGATCTGACATGATGGCCTCCATGGGATGGATGATGCAAAATTAACGCATCGCGCCAATTATAACGCCAAAGGTTTCGTTCTATTCAGTTTTTTTTCCATGGGATGAAATAAGGGAATACGGGTGCGCGGCTATGTCGGCCTGACGGCCTCCATACGCCTGCGCAAAAGTCTTTTGGGGATCTGCTCCAGACCTCTTCAAGGGGATCAGGCCTTTGGAACCCACAATAGATTAACGTTATTTTATGGGTCAGTCCGGGACTGATAAATCTCGGTTTTCGGA
Source organism: Pseudomonadota bacterium (assembly GCA_017629415.1). Next base: position 1,214 of record JAGBXG010000151.1, read on the forward strand.
AAATGGGTGTCTTTCTGTATGACGGAGGTGATATATTGGTGACAGATTTCTTGCCAGGCATTCGGGGCCACTTCTTGCAGATGGAAGGCTGGACAATGCTGTATCAGCTGCATGCAAGTTCTGAATTGATAGCGTCGAATTTCAGCAGGAAGGGCATGCATTATCATTTGCTGATTCAATATGGATGGTATTGCCTGTACCATCGAAATGCTTTTGGGGACAAAGTTCTGGCCTGTTTGAAGCAAAGTGATGGCTTCAAGTTTTCCTGCCCGATTTTGGCATTTATCATGTTGAACAAACAATAAATGTTTGTGTCCCAAGTTTTGGGTGCGTTTGATAAAACTTTGATGATCAAAGCATGGGTGTCGCATGGCAAGATGTGAAGATGATGGCAATCCGAGAAAGCCAGAATCAGACGATTGGGGGACAAAAGCTAAAATATCATCACAGACAAGCCGGCATTCGGGCAATGAAGTCAGCAAAGCAGTTGTCAATGTGGTTTTTCCGACTCCGGATGGGGCTAAAAAAGCATAAATCCGATCATTTACGGCAATCGCACCTGAATGCAGCAATACAGCGCCGCGAATCAGCCGTAAAAAAGGTACGGCCAATCGTTCCAGGAGGTATTGTTCATCGATGTTGGATTTGCCGGATGTTGTGATATCGATTTGCGCCGAATCTGGAGTGAGCTGAATATGCCATTCCTCATAAGTCAGCAAAAACTTCAATTCAGGCATTTGATAACACTTGAGGGAACCAAAAGTATTATCTTCATGCAGCAGACCAGGTTTTTGGATTTCCCAATAGGGTCTGACTTGCTTCCATGTTTGTTCTGTCAGTTCAGCAAAAAGCTCACGCATGGAGATTAAATCCTGACAATAATGCCGGTTTCAATCAATTCAGCTAATAAAGCTTCGAAATCGATTTTTAACTGTGCCTGGTCTTGTATGTCAAAAGTTTCCCATGCAGCTTCCATAATTTCTTCAAAACATTTGCCTTGAGTCAACGATTCGACAAAAAAACGTGCTGTTTCGTTCAAGGCAAAATAAGTATTTTGACGGAGATCGAGGACAAGAAGTTGTGATGCCATCGGCTGCAGGTCAATATCAGGCGCGAGTTGATATTTCAGATTTTTCATAGATATTACTGTTTTGCAGGATCACGGATAAAGAGTGTCGCATAAGCGGAAGAATGGATATAATTGTGTCTCAAATCGCCCGTGGAAAAGAGATTGAAATCGAATCCTTCACGGATAGATTTATAAGCTGTCAGTTGAATATAGACTTGTCCTGACATATCGGCAGGCCACTGATGAATCAATGGAAATTCAGCAGTGGTGGCTGTGCCTGGCATATAGAATTGCCACAAGAGTTTCGAAGGCTCTGAGCTGTACATGCGGATGGTCATTTCATAGAAATCCACATTTTCCGGATGTTCTACTTTCCATGCAATTTTACCTGTCGATAAAATATCTTCGGTTGTGGGTGTCAGAAAGACAGGTATGGGGGCGGCCGGTCCGACTTCAATCGGGGTTTCCTGAGGCAGAACATCGTATGCATAGAATACGGATGCTGGATATCCCATATTGGTATAAGCGCCGGCGGCAATGGCATACGTGGCTTCGGCAAGTTCGTTGCGCAAGGGCGGAAGCTTTGTCATGACAACGAGATCGGTATCTGATTTGCCATTCATAAATCCGCCGATATAACCTTCATTGCCCATAAACAGATAGGCATTGGCAACGACGACATTGGGACCGGATTTTAACGGTGCGTCGAGCAGCTTAACACCTTGGGTTTGATTGAGCGGCAAAGGACATTCCAGATGATTGACAATTTCGGCTCCGTCCGTCACCATTTGATGACGTTTTACGCCGATATATTTTGCTGTAAATTCAGTGGTTGTTTTGTTGTAAAGACCGCAAATCAAGGCCAATGCCACATCACCGCTGCGAGCTCTGATGCGATAGGTATCTCCCTCGTTAAACAGCAGATAAACATCATCCTGGTAATAGGATGGTGCATAGGGGCTTAACATGGATTGTGCAACGACGGCGGCACGTACGAGATTGGGATCCGACACGAGATCGACTTTGCCAAAGCCTCCGACGGTACCTGTAAAATAAGCAGGTTTTGGGGTGTAAGGCACTGTCACATCAATCGGATTGATCATTTCGCCGTCCATGGGGGGCGGCGGAGGCGGCACAACAATCTCAGCGTTTGAGTCATTGGCATGCCAGTCTTCTAAAAATAATGTGACATTGGAAGCATTGATGGGTTGCAGCGTATTGCAAGAGTGTTCCGGGGCACAAGCAATGACGGTCTGAGCGCCGACGATTTCGTCATGGAAAAAGGATGTTCTGCCGTTGGCATCTGTCACGCGTTTGTAGGCTGTTGCCAAATCGGAACCTATATAAACCGTGGCATTCGGAATGGGTACAGCGGTATCGACGGTTAAAACCGTCACATGAAGCTGTCCGTTTATGGCACCGCCGGAGGCACTGGTATTGATGCCGCTCGGATTGAAATAGGTCAGGATTTCTCGATCGATTTCGTTTCCGGCTTTATCTTTGAGGATGATAACGGCTTCACCGGCTTCATGGGCCGGTGCTGTAAACGTCATTTGATTGGCCGCATGAACGGTTAAATCCTCAATCTTTTGACCATCCAGCCAAAGCGTTATCCCTTCTTTGAATCCCTGTCCAAAGACTTCGATGGTTGTGCCGCCCAATATCACAGACTGATTGGGACTCATGCCTGTGATATTTGCCATTTCATCGTATGTGAATGTCAGTCCTGTTTTGACAGAGGCTTTATTTTGAATCAGCTCAATGCCAACAGTGCCGGCGCCTTGCGGGACAATGACTTCGGCTTCAGAGCTGTTTTTTACAGTCACGGATGAAGCTTCAAAAGCCCCGAATTTTACGCGCAAGTCTTGGGTAAATCCTTGTCCTGTTAAAACAGCCGTCACTGTTTCATCGGCAACAACCGCATGCTGTGGGGAAATGTTCAAAGCTTGAGGTGTTACGACATATTCGAAAGCATTCGGCAAAGTATCATTTTCCAATGCCACATCGACGCGTCCGTTTCCCGGTGGTGTTTTGACTGTCCAGGCATGGTTTGAACGCGTGATGACTTCTGCAGCTGTACCTCCGAACGTCAAATTCCCTGTTTCCGGAAGTCCGTTGCCCACCACTGTTACGGTATCGCCTCCCGCGTGGCTGCCATACTGCGGTGAAACCGCTACAATGGCAGGTGCGGCATCCTTGTCGATGTAGTGAATTGCACCATTGAGCCGGATTTGACGGTAATCATCATAAACGAGAACATCGTATTGGCCTGCCATCAAGCTTGGGGCCGTAAATTCCATTCGATTTTCCGTCACTTGCGAAACGGCGGCCATCGTATTGCCGACACGAACTTTGACATTCGTATGAAACCCCGTTCCATCGAGGGTCAATTGAGGTGTTTCTCCGACAAGGACGTACAACGGACTGACTGCGTTCACCTGCAATGCGGGGAGGACTTCCAGCAGTCCTTTAAACACGCCATGACTTGAACCGTTTGCGATATACAGATCCGGTTTGCCGGGGTTTTCCAGCGCCAATATTCCTGTCATTGTTTCAGAAGACGTTATCTGCACATCGACAGGAGACGTCATTTGTTCGCCAAAATACACGGTAGAGTCGGTATCAAATCCCGCGCCGTGGAGTGTTACGGGTGTTGGATTGCCGGCTACAAGAACGTTCGGCTCCACAGCGGTCACCGAAATTTCCTCTGTATAGCAAAATGCCTTTTCAGCTTGAATGGATTCTCCATTTTGCGTCCATGTGACATCGACACACCCGGGACGGCCTTCAGGCACTACGGCTCTGACGACATTTTTGTTGACATAAATTTGCTGCGGGGAAGCTAAAGCGCCGAACTGCACACGGCCACCAGGTTCCAAAGCTTTTCCGCGCACGCGTACTTCATAGCCGCCGCGCACGTCTCCGCGTGCAGGCGTGATAAATTCAAGTTCGAGTACATCGGGAATGATCAGTTCACCGCCGGAACTGTCCCCTTGGTCTGGTTCTGTGCCGTTGGGGTTTGATTCATCCGTCCCCGGTGTAATTCCGCCGGATCCCGGCGGTTTGGTTTGGCCTGTGTCTTGATCAGGAATGGTTCCGGGATCTTCCGGTACATAAGGGGTATCCGGTTTCGGGGGCTCTTCAGGAATAAAATTGACAAAATCATTGATGTCATAACATCCGCCCATCATCATGCCCAAAACGGACAGACTCAAAACCATTCTCAAATGCCATCTCTCTTTCGCCATTTTATTTACTCCCGGCCAACATATGGGTTTACTCCCGGCCAATACATTGACAACAGAGGTCAATCCAAAATCCATCGGGTTATAATCACTTTAATGTTGAAATGCCATACACCACTTGAAATTCATCGCATCCACACCCATGAAAATCATAAAATTGTGCAAAAAAATAAAAAACTGCTTGACCGAATCTGAAATCTTAGGCATAAGGCCGCCCGTCTTGAGGCGCAAATCAAAAAGAGCTTCAAGCGAATGGCTAGGTGGCTCAGTTGGTTAGAGCAGACGGCTCATACCCGTCAGGTCGGTGGTTCGAGTCCACTCCTAGCTATTCGCAAGAAAGGCGGTCCAATTGGCCGCCTTTTTTTGTATCTAAACAACGTTAAAAAAACGATTGCAAGCTTAAATCAACACAAAATAGTGTTATACACTCGCTAACAATCGTCATAAACG
>JAGBXG010000015.1 GCA_017629415.1 Pseudomonadota bacterium
CAATCCGGCTTCAGAACTCGGCAAAATTATCGCTTCTATCAAACCCCAGGAACATCACGACGACGACGGGGAAATCAACGAAGATGCCAGCGCTTCGGATGACGATGTCCAGCCGCATACACTTGGTGAACTCATCCCCCTCGAATCTACACTCAAAACCGGAAAACCCTCACAAAACCCTGATTCGACAGATTCAGAAGATAAAAAATCTAAAAAACAAGAAGAAAAACAAGAACTTACAGACAAAAACGAAGATAAAAACAACAAAAACGAGCTGGCCGAAATTGCAGATAAACCCAAGGCACCCACGGCAGCCAAAAAATCCGGACTCCCCGCTATTTTTATCATTATTATTGTCATTTTAGTGGCTGCCCTCATCACCGTCATTATCATCTAAAGTCTGAATGTTCAGAATGCCCCAAAATCCTTTGGGAACACCGCATCCAATGACAAAAGGGAGAATGACAAACATTCCAAAGGAGCTCACCTCCTTTGGAATCCTTCATGGGACGTTTGCGTCAATTTGCTGAGTTTTCTATGACACCACTTTGTTCAGAAATCATGCGCATCCATTGCCAATGCGTCCTCAAAAAAGCACAAACCCTGGCACATGCCAGCAGATATGCCGATGCCTTTGATTATGAGTTCTTACGCGAAGCTGTCATGCTGCATGATTATGGCATTGTTGGAGTTCATGCGCCGGATATCGGATGTTTTGGCACAGAACCCTATATCATGCACGGGATCCTTGGGGCTCAGCATCTCCGAAATTTAAATCCCATACGCTATGCACGCCATGCCCGCGTGTGTGAACGTCACATCGGTTCCGGCCTTACCGCCAAAGAAATCCAAGCTTCGGGGCTTCCCCTGCCCGCCCGCGATTTTTTGCCGGAAACTTTGGAAGAAAAACTCATTACTTATGCCGACAATTTCTTCAGCAAAAATCCCAACCACCTGACCGAAGAAAAATCATGGGATCATGTTTTGAACGGCATGAAACGCTTTGGCAACGGACCCGTAGAACGGCTTTTAGACCTTCGCGCCATGTTTGAACCGCAAGTTTAGGTAAGCGCCAAGTTTTTGGGGCTCTGCCCCAAACCCCGCCAAGTTTTTGGGGGCTCTGCCCCAAACCCCGCCAAGTTTTTTGGGGCTCTGCCCCAAACCCAGCCAAGGGGCTAAGCCCCTTGGAACCTGCAATAGAGTTACGTTTTTTGTAGGTTAGCCAGATACTGATGCTAAACTTTTTCGGGCGAAATGGGACCCTGTATCCCATTCCGCATGGGTTGGTTTTAACACTTCTTGAATACTACCGTTTTTGGCCGCCCGCGTATGTGCCCTCGGCACATAGCGAGGCAGCTCGGCGGCCGTATGCGCAGCATAGGCCGCCGAGCAAGGCGTATCGGCGCAGCCGATAGCCCGCGCACATAAACTACTCATAAAGTATAAGAAGAAACGGCATTTCTTTCATCATACCCTATCTCTTATTTCTCGTACCCAACATAACATTATTTTCAATATTATAATCATTAAACCCAGATTCATTCAGAACATGTCGAAGTATTAGCTGGTTTGTATTTACGTACGCAATCGTAACAACTCCACCCTTCACTCCACTGCCCACATTTTTGAAACCTATAACCTATTTCCATTAAATATTGTGCCAAGATGGCCTCCATAAATAACTCCTAAGTCCTTAAACAGAAAATCCCCACCATTGCTGACGGGGATCTATATCTAGGATTTTTAACGCTTTTTTATAGGATTTTCCCCACCATTGCTGACGGGGATCTATATCATCCAAAATCTCCCACAATGGGGGATATTTAGAGGGGGGCCAATTACTTCACCGATTTTCTCGGATTATGCACCTGGCACTGAGCGGCCTTGATGATGGAACGATAGACCTTGCTGGGGCTCTGGGATAAAGGGGGCACAGCAGGAAGCGGTCGGCGTCGTCGCGGGAAATGGCGAGTGTCGTCTGGGTGAGGTTTCGGAGGCACCAACGACGGCAGGAATGCCCC
>JAGBXG010000152.1 GCA_017629415.1 Pseudomonadota bacterium
CCGGCTAACTTACCAAAACGTTACATCTCTTGTAGGTTCCAAGGGGCTCTGCCCCTTGGCGGGGTTTGGGGCGGAGCCCCAAAAGAACTTTGCGTACACCGTGCGGGGAGGGATGCCTTATCAAAAGCAGAGAGCAAACAGACATCAAAATTTGTTAACCGCCATTAAAATGCAGGCACGATGCCGTTTTGCACTTTGATCCAGTTTGCATTGGATTCAAATGAAACCGCCAGAGAAGACCAGTTATTTTTATCTATGATGTAGGGATACATATCCAAAGCCGGCTGAATTTTTTCATCGTCATTCGCAAATGTTTTTAAGATTTGAGCAACATTTGCCACAGTCAGTTTGGGGGCAGTTTTAAGGAATTCGGCAATGACAGTTTTGCGTTTGATATCGAAGATTTGAGCTTTCAAAGCTTCGACAAGCGCCGGAATGTCATTGTTGATGGCAACCGGAACCTGAGCAACAGCAACGGCGGGTGTCGTTGCCACAGGGACAACAGCAACGGCGGGTGGTGTTGCAACCGGGGCTGCGACAGGAACAGCCGCCCCAGTTGGCATGGGTTCAACAAGAGCAGCAGGTTTGTTCACAATAGCCAGTTTGACAATTTCCCACTGATCAGGGCTTGTAAACAGCGTGGCCAATGTGTCCCATTGTGCCTTATCAGAAACATTGGGATATAACAATTCAGCTGCTTTCATGCGGTAGGATTCAAGCATAAAGGTTTCGAGCATGCCCTTGACATCACTGACTTGAATTTGAAGCCCCATAACAACAAAGTTCTGGATCAACGCGATGCGTTCGGTATCTGCACTTTTACTCGCAAGGGTCTGAATGAACGGTGCCATCGCCGAAACGGCAGCCGCAGCATCCGTCTGCGAATTGACGGATGCTTCATTTGCCATCGCATCATCAAATGCTGCTTGTGGATTAGCCATATAAAGCTGCTCATCTTCCATCTCTTTGGCGGACAAAATATTGGTAATTTCGTACCAATTATCAACATTAACCAGATAGGGATAAAGCATTTCAGCTGCTTTTCTTTGGTCTGCTGTCCGGGAAAAGACTTCCATGATTGCTTTAATATCGCTGACATAGATGGCAGGATCAACATTAGCAAGTTGCTGCACAGCTTTAAAACGTTTGTTATCCGAAGACATCATTCTTAAATATTGTACGAAACCGACTTCATCGACTTGGCGGACACGTCGGCTATCGGCATCATCATTGGCGTTTGCCATACGGGCAATTGGGTGTGCCACGGTACTTTCCGTCACGGTTTCCCAATTTTTGGCATCATCGAAATAATCCTTAAGTTTGAACCAATTGCTTTTATTTTTAACAAATCGATAAAGGATTGTGGCAGCCTTAACTCTTTCAGCATCATCCGTTAAGGTTGCCAAGATCGACTGAAGATCGACGACATAAAGTGCCGGATTAACGCTCATTAATTTGCGCAAGGCTTGAATACGTTGTTCATCGGAACGCAGATTTTGAAGATATCCAGAATATTCTGCTTCATCAATTTGGCGTTCGCCGCTGCTGGTTTCATGGATAAATGAATTCGCATCGACATTGATATTACTGTAATTGCCTCGGTCGCCACGATTTCCGCGCTGTCCCCCGCGAGGACCGCGATTTCTGTCACGCATTCTGGGATTTCTGTCATGATGCATGCGTTCGGATTCAGGCAATGCATCAATGGATGCTTGTAAACTTTTCCAGGTCGATGAATAGGTAAAACTTTCTTCAACTTTGAACCAATTATGCTGATTTGTCACATAAGGATAAAGCAAGAGAGCCGCCTGTTTGCGCTTATCATCACTGCTAAAGACCTTTAAAATCGCCTTCACATCCTCCACGGACAATCTCGGGCTATTCTTTTTTAAACTTTCTAAGGCTTCTAAGCGATAGTCATCGTAATTCTTGCTTTCCAGATATTCGACATAATTGGTCAAATCAAACCGGGGATCGGCTTGACACATGGCAGGCACCAACAAGGATATCAACAAACCTAAAATGGCAAATCGACGCTTCATCTTTCTATTCCTTATATGTGTGGGGCATTGTTCAACCATTCATTTGGGCAATGCCCAAACAGTTATTTATCTAGCACAAATCAAGCCAAACTTTATTTTGAAAAATCAGGGTTGGGAATTTCCATGGATTGATGGATGAATCAGAGTTTCCTTAACCTCATGCATGGGCGATAAATATAAATGCATTCCATCTTATCATTGGCTTACTTTATGCTAGTATCTATCAGGTCTTGTACAAACGCCGGCTGATTTCATCATAAAAGGAACAAATCATGAGCTATCGATCGATTATTTTAGGTTTGCTTCTGGCTTTGGCCACCCCGACTGTGTGTATGGCTTTCGATGCCAGTGATTTTGCGCAATATCTCCGGGACAAAACTTTTGATAGCCGTCGGCTTGAAGCCATAGAAAGTTTGCTTAACAGCGAGCCTGTGCTTTATGTCAGCGATGTTCAAGCCCTCCTTGCAACCTTTGATTATGATTCCGATCGAACCAAAGCAGCAATAATGCTTTATCCTTACGTCGTAGATAAGCCCAACTGGTATCAAATTAAAAACAATATGGATTATTCAAGCAGCTGGGACACCGTGAGACAGCAAACCATTGCCATTCCCCTTGGATATTCAAGTTCACGCAAGCAAATCAATGAAGTGGACTATGCCAATTATCTGAAAAGCCTAAGCTTTTCAAGCAACCAGCTTGAAGCCTTACGAGAGCTTATCAACACCAATCCTGCACTTTATGTCGTAGATATTCAAGCGATTCTGGGTGTTCTGGATTACGACTCAGACCGTGTTAAAGCCGCCATTCTGCTGTATCCCTATGTCGTCAACAGTGGCAATTGGTACAAAGTTGAAAACAGTTTCGATTATTCAAGCAGCTGGAATCAAGTGCAACAAGAAGTCAGCACACTGACAACATTGGAATATGTGAATGACACAGTCACAACAACTGATGAGGACACATATGTGGAAACCGATGAAGAGACATATGTAGAATCCACACCTTCGGCGACCGACTATATTAAAAGCAATAATGAAATCGATGAAAATGGCTTTGCCAATTATCTCAACAGCTTCAGTTATGATGAGCAGCGCATGGAGGCGCTCCGCGAGATGCTTCGTGAAGATCCCGCGCTTTATATCGTCGATGCCAAAGCCATTCTCCCGACATTTCAGTATGAATCTGCAAAGGTTGACGCTGCGATCAAACTTTATCCTTATGTCGTCAATAAGGGGAACTGGTTTAAACTGAAAGATTATTTCAACCATGCCAGCAATTGGGAAAGTGTCAAGGCAAAGACTGTGGCCAATGCCTTATCCGAATCCGACACCGTATATTACAGCAGCACCACCACAAAACACCCTCAGCTCGATGACGTTGCCTGTGTCGAATACCTTAACAGCCTGAATTTTGACGAATACCGCCTTGAGGCTTTACGTGAATTGAGCCACACCTATCCCGCACTTTATGTCAGTGATATCCAAGTCATACTCGCGACGTTCTCATTCGCCTCGGAACATGCCAAAGCGATTGAGCTTCTTTATCCATTCGTTGAAGACAAAGGCAATTGGCACAAAATATCAGGCAATAACGAAGACCAAGCTGAAAACGATGCCTATTACGAAGCACCTTCTTCCGGATCTTCAAGCTATCAAGTCACCATTTCCTCACACAGTTCTTCATCTTACGAATCTTCATCACACACCCAAACCGTTGTCACCAGCGACGGCACGACGACCACATCATCAAGTACCGGCACATCCATATCGACATCTGAGGGAACAACGACCACAGAAACAACGGTTTTATCCGATGCGGGTTCTGTAACGACGACGACAACAGTTTCCACCGTGGATAATACAGAACAGCAATTCAATGTTTCAACATTTGCCGAAAAGATTACCTCTCAAGGCATTGATACAGAACGTCTTGTGACGGTGCAGGATTTTGTCGAAAGCCGTCAGCAAATTCAGGTCAAAGATGTCCAAGTCATGTTGGAAGGCTTTGCTCTTGAATCTTACCGAGCCAAAGCCGCAGCTTTGCTGTATCCCAACGTCACAGATAAAGATCAGTGGGATACTTTGGCCAATCAATTTACCATCGCAGAACATTGGGAATCGGTTAAAAACAACACCGTCCAGCAACAAACGACAACCATTCAAGTCACTCAAACGCCAACACAGCAACCTCAGGCCGAAACCGCAACGCCAGAGTCATCCCCTCAAACCAACGAAACTGACAATGCTTTTGCTGTCTTTCTCCAAAACCTTCAAAATCAACTTTTTGATACCAAACGCAAAGCTCTCATCAAGGATTTTCTGAAAACAAATCCCAAACTCAAGACTGCAGACGTTGCCCAAATTCTTAATACATTTTCTCTCGATGACGACAAGATCCAACCTGCCATAGACATGTATCCCTATGTCACAGACAAAGCCCACTGGAACACGCTATCCGCTTCATTTGAGGTAAAAATGAATTGGGACACTGTTCAAAAAAAAGTCCAGCCCTAACATTTCATTCTTGATTTAAAACACAAAAAAGCCGCTGCCCACAAGACAACGGCTTTTTTTATTTCGATGTTTTAAATTTGCAACCATTCAGCACATTGCTAAAAAAGTTGAATTTTATATCACAAAATTTGGGATTATTTAAATTATATAGAACTTACAGCCTTGCGACACCAATTTTTATCTCCAAAGGATTCGTTATCATCTTCGGTGCAGGTGACGACATAAGTATTGGAATGATGAAAGATGACTGTCTGTTCCATTTTGAGCAAGCGGTCTTTTCTTTGCAATTCAATATTAAATCGGAAATAGACATCCGGTCCTGAAAATTCATCTTGTGTGGCATTCACCACTTTAAAGTTTTTGGCATACGAAGCTTTATCTTCAATAGCTTTCACGATATTTTCAGCATAAGCTTTGGCATATTCCGGCTCTGTGCTGCTTGGTGCATGTTTGATAACAAAAACTGAAAGTGTAGGCGCGAATGCTTCAGGTTCCCCCATATGTATGACGGGAGGTTCTACATTTTCCGGCGCATCTGCCTGTTCTTTATTGCGCTCAATGCGGGCATCATCAGCCTTTTTGGAGGTATCGACAAAACTTTTAGGTTTTGGGAAAAAGACGACATCGAAGCGATCCAATGCAACGTCACTGATATTTTCGGGCAAAGCCTCTTTTTGCGCATCCACCGTTGCAGCATCCACGCGCACCCAATCCAAAGGCGGTTCAATGGTATATCCCAGACTGCTTGTATAACGTCC
>JAGBXG010000153.1 GCA_017629415.1 Pseudomonadota bacterium
AACGGTCATTTCACAATATCTCGGGGAGGAGACTTCGGTAATCTCGAGGTCGGGGAGATAAGTTGCTCCGGGTTGGATATTGAGTCTGAAGTTATTCAGGTTTTGCGTGGACCAGTTATTCTTGACCTTGAGTGGAATGGTGCCGTCGTCGGAAACATTGGTGATGCTGTATGCATGCTGGTTGTAAATCTTGCGCGTATTGATCCAGTCACGGTTGGGGCTTGAGAAAACGCGGACACCGCTGAATTGTGTGAAGGCTTTGTTGCCATTGGCTTCAATAATCTTTTTCACGCAATCATCGAGGCCGGAATTTGCGTTGATGGTGTGACAGCTGGGGGCGATGGTATTGGCGCCTACGACGATTTCTGCGGCATTGTCATCATTGACATCGGCAATGACAGGATATTCCCAGTGTGTGCCGGAGGGATTGTATTGGCAATAGCGTGTGTTGCCGGTTTCGCCGTCATAGACGCGCAGGAAGCATTCGTCTGCATATACGGCTTCGGATTTGCCGTCGCCATCGAAGTCGAAGATGGAGGATCCTGTTTTTCGTGAGGAGTAATCCATGGTGGAACGGTGCCACAGTTTTTTGCCTGTGTGATCATAGACGACATAAGCATAAGCACCGGCCAGGGTGATTTCAGGATAGGGAGTATTGTTGACGTTTGCGATGGTGGCAGGTCCGCCACCGCCGCTGGTTCCAAGTCCTTCATTGAGATAAGGATGGACACTCCAGGCATCTGTGCCGTCGTGATGGAATGCCATGATATGACCGGAATTCGCCTGAACAGAGACAATTTCGGGATCGCCGTCGAGATCGAGGTCGGCGATGGAAGGATAACCGTCAATGTGGTCGGTACGGTGATAGAGTGCGGTCAGTTTTTTGCCGGCGATATCGACTTTGTAGGCGACATTGCCGCCGACGAGTTCGGGCAGGTCGTCATTGTCGAGATCTGCGGCAACGGTGTAGTCGCAGGCGGCATGAGCGGTGGATGTGTTTCCGCATGCAACGCGTGCAATGGTTTCACCTGTCTGGCCGTTAAAGACGTTGTATCGGCTGTAAACTTCGGGATTGCCGTCGCCATTGAAGTCGGCGATGCCGGGGCCGGACTGTCCACATTCGTTGTAGCTGGTTTTAGATTCCCACAGTTGTTCACCTTTGTTATTAAACATGGTGATACGGTAATTGTTTGAACATGTGACGATTTCTAGACCCGGGATATCCTTGCGGATATCGGCGATGGCGACCTGGCTTCCGCCGTCGGTTAAGATATCGCTGAAGTGTTTGAGTTCGCCTGTTTTTCCATTGAGGATACGCAGGACGCCATTGCCTTGGTAGCTGCCGACGGACCATGAATTGAAGACGATTTCGACGATGCCGTCGCCATCGATGTCAGCAGCCATAGGGGCAGACATGACCTGGGTATGATCGGGATGCTGGTTGGAAGCAGGTTTGAGTGTGCCAACGCCCCAGTGCCATACCAAGGTGGGCTGAACTTCGCCGCCTTTGGGATCGGCTTTGCAGACATCGCCTTGAGGCTGGGGCAAACATTGCTGGGTGACGGCATCGCAGTACTGTCCGTTATCGCACATATAATTGTCAACGCATGAGGTGGTTGGTGTAAAGCATTGATTTGCCGTACAGATTTCACCAGGCTGACAGCAGATTTCTGTGCCGTCTGTTTGAGTGCAGCGTGCAACGCCAGCATCACAGGCTTTGTGGCAAACTTCGTTTTCGCAGACCTCACCTTCGAAGCAGCAGCCTTGACCGCATGTATTATCATTATCGCAGCATTGGTTTCTGTCGCCGCAGAACTGTGTATCTGCGCAGCATTCTGTACCGCATTTGGGCAAGCCATTGTTGATACAGACATCGAGCGGCTGACAAGAGTCATCGACGCAGATAAAACCGCCTTCACACAGAACGCCGTTGCACATGACGCGAGGGAGGCATGTGTGAATGAAGCAGTATTCGGTTTCTGAACACTGGACGCCGGCACAATCGCCGACAGGTCTGCATTTGTTGACATCGCAGACTTCATTTTCGCCGCATGCAATGCCGCCGCATTTGCCAATGGGTTTGCAGATATCTTCGTGGCATGTCTCATTGTCTGCGCATGCCAGTCCGCTGCAGTCTCCGGGCAGGCGGCATATGCCTTTGTCGCATGTCTCATTGTCTGCGCAGGCGGCTCCGTTGCAGTCGCCGGGCTCACGGCAGATATTATTGTTGCAGATTTGAGTCTCTTCACATTGGATACCGCCGCAGTCGCCGTTATGCACGCATTTGTCTTCAATGCAGGTTTCATCCATGCCGCAGAGTTTGCCGCCGCATGATTGAACACATTGATTTTCATGGCATAGTTCGTCATTGGCACAGACTTTTGAGCCGCAAAGCGGTTTGCAGACTTGCTCTCTGCAGACTTCATTTTCTGTGCAGATGCTGTCGCCGCATTTTTTCTCGTCATCGGTTTGGCAGTTGCCGTCTCGGCAGAGAATGCCGGGATCGCAGGTGACAGAAACGCAAGGATCGTCTGCGTTCATGCAGATACCGTGAGCACAGACACCTGCATCTTGGCAGAGATCGTCTTCCGAGCAAGGATTTCCGATGGAAATGCCAAAGTCAGGCGTTTCAATCGTGAGTGCGCCGTTACCGGAACATCCGGCTTGAATGGCGGCCACAGAGGCCAGGGCAAGCAATAATTTTGAATATTTCATGAAAGAACCTCAGCTGAATGGTTTCAAAAATAAGCCAAAAACTTCATATCCATAGCAATTTTATGGGTAAAAGTGAATGCATGATGCAAGAAGAGGCATGTTATTGGTTGTATCAATATGATTCCGATTCTATGGGAAGCGGAAGGTATGGGAAGTCCGCTATGCCCGTTTCGGGCATACGCGTTCCAGTTTTGTCGCTATGCCCGTTGGGCATACGCGCCGTTTTCGCTCGGCTATGCCCATTTTGGGCATACGCCTCGCGATGAACTACCAATTGAGGTCAATGGGCACAAGCATGAGGCCATTTTCGCCTTTGACGGTCACAGGAACCTGCATGGTATGGCCATATTCATCGGCGATGACAAAGTTCAGATGTGTGTCGGGAGCTTGCTGTCGGTAAATAAAAGGCAATGTGCCTACTTTGATGAGTGTGCCGTCGGCATGCGAGGTCAGGAATACGGAGGTTTCTGGAGGAATGGAGCGCGGAGCAAGGACGACATCGATGCCATCGGGGACAGCAGGCACAATTTCGGGCAGTGCAAATAAGTCCACCGGGGATTGATAGCTTGCGATATGCCATGTCACAGCGATGGCCAGACCGAGGAGGATTGCCAGGGCAATGCTCATATAAGCGAATGGATGTTTGAGCTTAACTTTCTGACGTCGTTTTTTTCGTGTTGTGGAGTCATGTTTGGCCGGTGTCAGCCAAATTTTGTCTGCCTGACGGGCTTTTTCTTTTTCTTCTGCCGGGCAAATGGCCGCAAATGTACTTAAAAAATCTTCCAGGGCATCTGATTTGGGCGTCTTGAGCAAGTTCATGACGACATCGTTCATATTTTCGGGAATTTCGATGCGTTTGGACAGGTCAAGAGGTGTTGCCTGAATCATGGCAAATGCAGCATCACAAAGGTCGCGTTCTTCATTAAAATAAGGATGCTGACCGCACAAAGCCTCATAAAGAATGGTTGCCAGGTTATAAGTGTCGGCGCAAAGAGCATCCGGGGTGTCAGGTGTTTCGGTAATGGTTTCGATTTGGGCGCTGTGTATATCGAGATCTTGGATGCTGTCATGCCCTGGCGTGTCGTTGGCATGATGGGAAGAACTTGGACTTTCTGGGTTGTCAGGCGTGTTTTCTGTATTTTCAGCGTTAGAGATTTGTGCGTTGGTATTTTCAATATTCGGTTGATGATTTTCTGTATTTTCTTTAGCGGAGAGCTTTTCATCCTTCTGAGGTTTGGAAGACTCAGAGGGAGTTTGCTCTGTTTTGGATGTGTCTGAATTTTTTGAGTATGTCTGTGTCGTGTATTCCCAGGGTGGAATATGGCGCATGAGTGCGGCAGTGACAGGCACATCTTTCATGTTAAGAATTTCGTTTCTATGCAGGCCGATGCCGAGGGGGCCTGTGACGATTTCGAAGCGTTCTGTATCTTTAATGAAGATGTTGTCGCATGTCAGACACAGATTTTTGAAGCCAGAGCGGTGTGCGCAATGGATGATGCCGACGAGTTGTTCGAGCAGTCGCAGGATTTGCCAAATCGCGAGTGTACCGTGTGTGCGCAGCCATGCTTGGAGGGAAATCATGTCATCGATAGCATCTGTGACGACGAAGCTGCAGCCTTCGGTGGTGCCGTAATCGAGGACGCGCAGGACGTGTGTATCGTTGATGGCACGATTTTTGAGCAAAGTTTCATCCAATCTTTTTTGGGTTGTTTCTGAGACTTGGATTTCGTCGCTGTAAGTGGTCATCCAGACGGCCATACGTTGTCCGAAGGGCTGTTCATGTGACTGGTATATTGTCATGAGCGGCAATTTTCGGGACACAGCGATGATGTCGTAATAGTGTTGAAGGGCGAGCGTTGTGCCGACAAAGGAGTGTGACATATCGGTTCAGATGGCGGTTTGTGAAAAACATGGGATGAAGGAGATGAACACACAGCTATGGCGTGTTCGGTGTGTGAATCTTAGCGGCATATCACGTAAATGTGATCTGGGCAATTTTGGGAATCTTGAGGTTTGGCAATGTTCTTTTGGGGTTTCTGAGAACCCGCGATGGTGATTTATGATTTTGTTAAGTCTCTTGTGCTCAATGCATGATTGAGGTGGGGAATAATGGGAAGAAACGAGATTTGCGAGGAAAGGAGAGAAAATTGGGGGGGTAATGACGTAAAAAAAGCATGTCATCATGGTTTTGATGTGTTAAAGAAGTATGCGTTTTTTTTTTCTGTAAGGAATTGAAAGAAATGGATGCGAACGAAAAACTTGCGGCGTTAAAGAAATTTCAGTCCGAGATGACTGGTAAGAATCATTTTGAGCTTCTTGGCGTGGAAGAGAGTGCAGATGATGGTGCGATACGCAAAGCTTATTTTGGTTTATTGAAGCTTTACGGTGCAGATTATTTTCACCATGTTGTGGATCCTGAATCGCGTCAGGCGGTAGATGAAGTCAACCGTCAGCTTAGAGTGGCATATGATGCGATTGGAAAGTCAGCAAAGCGTCAAGTTTATATTGAGCAGTTGAAGGGTGGCACTGTTGAGGATGCCGGAGCGAAGTTTGATATTGCATCAGTGTTTGAGGCGGAGCAGGCGACATCTCAGGCGCGTTCATTGATGGAGCGTGGCGAGTATCGCGTGGCGATACAGAAGTTGGAGCGTGCACATAAGATTGATCCCAAATCTCATGAAATCAAGGCGCGTTTATTGTATGCCCAGTTCATGATGATGGATGTGGATGACAATGGTAAGCGCAACAGTTTGACGGTTAAAGATACGATTGAAAACCTTGAAGCTGCATGTGAAGCCATGCCCAATGCCGATTTTTTGCGTGCCTATCTGGGTACGATTTATGGTTTGGAAGGCGACAATGCGAAAGCGATTGAGTGGTATAAGGCAGCGCAGAAGCTCAATCCTGAGAATTTGACGGCAAAACGTGAGCTTAAACTTATTGAAGATCGTGAAAAGCGTGCCAAGGAAGCGGAGAATGCGCCCAAGTCTTTGATGGATCAGGTAAAGGATCTGTTTGGGAAGCTTGGTAATATCAAATTTGGCAAATAAGCTATTTGTCACGGTTTTGTCCGATAATCGGCATTTGTTTTCCCTGGAAGTTTTTGGGGAAGATGTTTTTTAAGCTTGTCAACTGCCAGGAGATGAATTTGGCTGAACATTCCGCACAAAAGTCAGGCAGCATGCAGATGTCAGATATGACATTGAGCAGCGATTTGCTGGCAGCCGTTTCGAGCGGTGATGTCGATGCATCCACGTTATTTAAGGAATTGCATTTTCAGCTGTCAGTCACGCGAGCCATGCTCAAAACGGTCGAGCTGGATCAGATTCTGTACATTATTCTTTCGGGAATTACGCATGGCGATGGGTTGAATTTTAATCGTGCTGTGCTTTTTTTAGCCTGGGATCGCCGCAATGAACTTCGTGTGACGCGGAGCGCTGGTCCTGCCAATGGCAGCGAAGCTCATCGTATTTGGGAAGGCATCAAAGCCGAAAAGCTCAATCTTGAGACGCTTTTAGATCGTTACAGTGTCAATTCTCATGAGCCTCAGTATTTGTCTGGTAAGCTGATTGGGTTTTCCCTCAAGCTTGAAGATGTCAGATCACTTGAGTCCTTAGATGTTGCGCAATTTGAGCTGACCGAAATTATTTCTCATTGTGTGGCTACTCGCAAGCCTTATTACGTCAATGGCGTTGAGGCTGTGTATCGCGATTGGGTCACGCAGGAATCTGTCGTTTTTAAGAATTTTGCGCTTGTGCCCATTTTCCTCAATGGCGAGGTTTTTGGGATTATTTTAACGGACAACATTTTTAATTTGCGCGCGATTCAGG
>JAGBXG010000154.1 GCA_017629415.1 Pseudomonadota bacterium
ACGGAAATACCGCCTTGTTGCATTATCTTTGTCCATTGGAGCATGGATACGCCCAGAAAGACTGGACTCTTCAAAGCTGCTATTTACCGTCCAAATGCTGTCACATCCGGCCAAAGCCAGACTCAAAACAGCAGACAGAAGATATGTTTTAGGAACAATATTCATGAGACAAATATCAGTGCGGTTTTCCAAAGAAGCTCAGTTCCTTCGACGTGATTTGGCGTGGGCTCCAACGGGCGTTGCGGGCGGAGCCCGCAGAAGGGGTAGGCGCGTATTGTGCGCAGGCTATGCCGCTTTTGTGCCGTCCTTCGGCCGTCTCTGCAGCGGCATACGCCTTGCGAGCGCCGGCTATGCCGTCAAGCCGGCATACGCCGCGCCAATAGCGCCGCAGGGGGCGTTGCCCCCTGCCAAAAAAGAAATGATAAAATTATCATCATAAAGACAGGACTTTTTCAGTCCCATATTTCAGGCAAAGGTCATCCACGCGTTTAAGCACGGCTTCACGTTGTTTCCAGAATTGCTCGAATCGTTTGGTTTCCTGCTCGGAGGCACCCGGGAAAAGCAGCTCAAATGTTTTGGTCTTATCGAGATTGCGCAGTGTCTGAATGAAGCGCGGATTGAAACGTTCCACCATCATGAACCGTTCGTAAACTTTATCATTACTGTAAGTTGGGAAAGAAGCACCGTTATCGATAGATATGATGCGGCCATCCTTGAACTGACAGTTCACGCCCCACCATTCCGGCACCCCGGAAAACCGATCCCAGTTTCCGATGAGGAAATCGAAGGTGAGAACTTCGGAAACCTGCGCGACCAGCTGTTTTGTCGTCAAGCCGGGCGATTGTTTTAAAAGTTCCGGGTATAGAATTTGCGTATTGCCTCGGCGTTTCAGCGCTGAAAGTGCTTCTTCGAGGGGTTCAAATTCTTCAATAAAATTGTCCATCGACAGCCATGGCCGCCACATTGAAATCAATTCAATGGGAAAACGCGTGAAATCCGGCACCCAGTCTTTAAGCGTCCCATAGAAAAAGCGGCTGTTTTCTTCTTTTGTCGAAATCATATCCGCGAGATTCGGACGATATTTATCCCGTTTTTGGGCAGGTGCACGATTATAAAGTTTATGGAATAAATTGTATTCAATCCGTACCGGACGATTCCATGGAACATCAAAATCACAACTCAAAAGCTCGCAAAGCCGCCAAGCAGCGATTTCTGAACGATAATTGGACTGCAAACGTGTCTGATATGGCTTGAATGCCCCAATCGGCTTATCATCCTTCAACATTTTAAAGGTGACAGTTGAACCGCCACCCAGCGGCGAAACCATGTCACACATCGTTTCATCAAGCGTCACAGGCGGGCCGATAAAATGCGGATCTTTCGAGAATGATTGATAGTACAAGTCTTTAATCGCGGCCTGTGCCTGAACTTCCGTCGGCGATTCAAGCACGATTTTTTGGGCATTTTTAAACTGTCCTGCCGCAATATAATCCTCAATCAACCGCTTACGATGTGCCGGATTTTCAGCGAACATTTCATAAGCAAGTTCGAGATATGGCAGACGGCTTTCAGGGCTTGCCTGATGATTGATGCGCGTTTCTAGCCATGGTTCCATCCAGTTTTCAAACTCTGCAGCCTGATGCACGGTTAAAACAGCACCGACAATGGCAGAACCTATTTCTTCTTGTGTCGGCGGTGCTTTCATAGGCTCGACATTTCCCTGAAGCACAGGATCTGCTTTCTGCAAAAAGGGCAATTTTTCGTTCAATCCTGTCAAATGGAGGATTGCAACACCGCCGCCGATCAAAATAACGACAACGACTACCCAAATCAGCACAGTACTGGCACGGCTTTCCGTTTCGGTCACCATCATGGTCGGCGTATGCAAAGACTCCTGAACTGGTGAACGATGACGATTTTTCATGGCCGCATTATCGACAGGCTGAGCATTCAGAATTTCTGCAAATTCCGGATGATCATGGATAGAAATCGGAATGGTCATGCGGTCATCTAAATCTTTTTCTTCGGCATGAAGAGTCGGCACAACATCGGGCTGACGCAAAGGAATCGTCAGATTATCTCCATCCCCTGAATTCTTTATCTTTTGAGCTTTTGCCTCTTTGGCAGCCTTTGCTCGCATGACCATTTGGCGCACTTCTTCCACGCCCTCCGGCTCCTGCTCACAAGTCCGATCCTCAAAGTCATCGTCATCATCTCCATCACCGATAATTTCCGGATACGATGTCAACTTAGATTCCGGCAAAATGGCACTGAGTTCCTGAATATCGAGGATATTATTCGACACTTCGGCATGTGCACCAAGATGTTCAAATATCCCCTGCTCTTTCAAACGATCCATTGCGCTGACGGGTTCTGCAGGCTGCGGACGCTGAAGTTTTACAGATCCCTGACGAATCACTCTTGAAGTCGGTTTGGTATTTAAATTTTGGGCTTCCAATGCTTCACGCACGCGTTCAGCCACACTCCCGAGATCCGTTGTCGCCGCAGTTTCTAAGAAAATCTCATTGGCTTCGCGTCCAAAATCATGCGTCTGTACACGTTCCATCCGTTCCATCTCGGATTGAAGCTGATTCATCGGATTGTTTTCCGGCAATTGTTCAGCCGCTTGTGCCTCTGTTCGACGCATTCCCTCCGCTGAAGGCACATTGTCATTGTTTTGAACAACCTCCATGCTTCCCGATGCCACCATCATGAACTGCTGCGATGACAAATCCTGAATTTCGCCATCATCGAGCAAATTGGATGTACTTGCAGCCACGCTATCAGACGTTTTTTTTGCCGCAGACACCCCCTCTTGCGATTCGTAAGTACGCAGAGCCGCAAATTCCAGTGTTGCTGCAGGCCGAGAAGGCCAAAAGTCCACCTCATTTTTGTCCGGAATCACGCCCAAATCTGCAAGACTCTGACGCGTACTCGTCATGGTTGCATCATCTTCGTCGTCTTCATCATTGTCCAAACCGCCGGGCAAATCATCAGACTTCAGGCTTCGCAAAACTCCGGAATGCTTCAAAAGCTCATGTTGCTTTGTTTCTTCTCCGGCCTCCATATCTTCATCTGAAAGACTGTCCAAAGATTCAGAGCCGCTGAATTTGTCCAAAGTCATGGCATTTGAGAAACTTTCAGGAACCATTTCGGGCAATGTGCGATCATAAGTCGTGGTGGACTCTCCCACTTCCTCTTCTTCGTCATCATCCAAATGCGCATAAGCCTCGAGATCGTCCGGATCGAACTTCGACACAAGATTGCCGGATCCTAAAAAAGACAGCTTTTCCGACTCGAGACGACGCAAACCTGCTTCGATACTCGGCTGATAATCCGCTTTTGGTCTCTGCCTGTTCTCATCCATGGTTCCAGAAACTCCTTGCCCCCTGTATTATGCGCCAATTGATGCCTGTTAATCTTCGACGTAGACTTCGTACTGCTCGTGATGCAGCTGCGGACTAGCATGAATTTCAATCGTGCGACGAATTTTAGATTCCAGTTCTTCAATCGCTGATCTTTCTTCATCAAACAGCATTTGGGCAACATCAGGATGAGCAATCACGGTCAACTTTTTGCCTCTTGTGACGGCGGCTTCACGCTGAAGTTCGCGCAGAATTTCATAAGCCACACTCTGACGGCTGCGGATATATCCCTTACCTTCACAGTAAAAACACGGCTCACACAAACACTGAATCAAGCTTTCGCGAATGCGTTTGCGCGTCATTTCAACAAGACCAAATTCACTGATCTTCAAAATATTGGTTTTAGCTTTATCTTGCGCCAAGGCTTCGCCCAATGCCGCATAAACCTTTTCACGGTTTGAAGCACGTTCCATATCGATAAAGTCGATGATCACAATGCCCCCGATATTCCGAATGCGCAGCTGATAGGCAATTTCACGTACTGCTTCAAGGTTGATTTGCAAAATCGTATCTTCCAACGAATGCTTGCCAACAAACTTGCCCGTATTCACGTCAATGGCCGTCAAAGCTTCGGCCGTATCAATGACGAGATAACCGCCGCTTCGCAGCCAAACTTTACGCGCTAAAGCCCGGGATACTTCGATTTCAATGCCATAAGCATCAAAAATCGGATCCAAACCCTGATAATATTTGATGCTGTTCACGTGATCCGGCATAAATTTTTTCACAAATTCTCGAATACGTTCATACTGTTCAGCATTATCGGTAATCACCTCATCGATGCCGTCTGTCATCAAATCTCGGACAGCTCTTAAGGGTAAATCGAGTTCTTCATAAAGCAAAGCCGGTGCTTTCTGACGTTCAAAATCGCCCAAAATATCGCGCCATAAACTCGTCAGATATTTAAAATCTTCGTCAATTTGCTGTTCGGTCGCCCCTTCTGAAGCCGTCCGTACAATAATGCCCGTGCCGGCTTGCCGTCTTTCATTGACCAAATCACGTAAACGACTTCGTTCCGCCTCACTGCTGATTCTACGGCTTACCCCGATATGATCGAACGTCGGCATGTGAACTAAAAAACGTCCAGGCAACGAAATATGGCTCGTAATACGCGCCCCTTTTGTGCCAATCGCTTCCTTCGCCACCTGAACCAAAATCTCCTGACCTTGATGCAACCGTTCTTCAATCGGACCTACCGGTCTGTTCTGCCCGCGAGACTGCGGAATTTCAGGATCATCCACCGCATCGGCATCGACTTCCTGCATGTATGCTTCATGCTTGTTATAGACATCATAAACATACAAAAATGCCGCTTTTTCCTGCCCGATATCGACAAATGCCGCCTGCATGCCCGGCAGTACGCGTAAAACACGCCCTTTATAAATATTGCCTGCCGTGCCGCGTTCGCAGTTTCTTTCCAAAAAAAACTCCGAAATCACCCCATTTTCAACGAGCGCTACTCGCGTTTCATGACTCGTTGTATTCAATACCAAAATATTGGCCATCGCAAATTCCTTCAAGGTTCAAAGCCCAACAAAAAATGTCAGGCCACACCAAAAAAATCCGCCGCACATTACGCGATTTTATCCGAATTTGCACGTATCACATGACACCGCCCCCCCCGAAAAATACACTATTTAACGATTTGGCCCTGCTATGGCTTCGCCATACGCCGGGCACCAGCTCCGCTATCGGTCTGCGACCGATACGCGTCGCCAGTTTATGTTGTGGGACTCCGCAATGCCGCTCTCACCGACAAAGAAAAAGTGAAAATCATTCCGACCGAAGTCCCTAAGCCCCCCAAACCGGAGACCTGTAGCGTAAAAGGAGAAGCAACGACGAATAAAACATTCCTGTTCAATGACAAAGAAGTTCATCTTTTGAACTCCCCCCCATGGCCCATGTATCCACATTTATCACGATCATCTCGAAAGGTGCAGTGTTTCCCCTCTGGATCCGCCTTTTTGGACGTGTTGTCCAAAGTTTTCAACAGAGTGTCGAACCAGTCATTAATATGTGCG
>JAGBXG010000155.1 GCA_017629415.1 Pseudomonadota bacterium
CTGGAGAAAGGCTTTGCCTATGTTGCAGGTGGTAATGTATACTTTGACACCTCTAAATTGGGTAAATATTACGTCTTTAACGATCATGATGAAGCTGACTTGGATGTTGGTGTTCGTGAGGGTGTTGAAGAAGACGCAAACAAGCGCAATAAGAATGACTTTGTTTTGTGGTTTACCAAATCTAAGTTTGAAGATCAGGCGCTGAAATGGGATTCTCCTTGGGGTGTTGGTTATCCCGGATGGCACATCGAGTGTTCCGGTATTTCACTGAAGCATTTGGGCGAGGATCTGGATATCCACTGTGGTGGTATTGATAATGCTTTCCCGCATCATACGAATGAAATTGCCCAGACGGAAAGTTTCATCGGTCACAAATGGTGCAATTATTGGTTCCACGTGCATCACCTGAATACGGATGACGGTAAGATGTCTAAGTCTAAGGGTGAGTTCTTGACAGTTAGCTTGCTTGAACAGAAGGGGTATGACCCCATGGCATATCGTTTGTTCTGTTTGCAGAGTCATTATCGTCGTAATCTTGTGTTCAGTTGGGAAAATCTCGATAATGCTGTAGTTGCATATGAGAAATTAATTGCAAAGATTGCCATGTTAAAAGCCGATGAAGCTGTCGATCAGGCTGCGTTTGACGCTTTGAAGGAACGGTTTGTCAATGCTCTTAACGGTGATTTGAATACTTCCTTAGCAGTTACTGCAGTATACGATGCGTTGAAAGCAAAGACAAATGATGCAACCAAGTTAGCTGCACTGGCTGATTTTGATAAAGTCTTGAGCCTTAACTTAATCGAAGCGGCAATGAAACTGCAGCAAAAGCAGCAAGAGGAAGAAGCTTTGTCTGCAGACCCTGAAATTGATGCGTTGGTTCAGGCCAGAACGGATGCAAAGAAAGCTAAGAATTATGCCGAAGCTGATCGCATTCGTGATGAGCTGAAAGAAAGAGGCATCGAAATTATTGATACTCCCCAAGGAACGAAGTGGAGAAAAGTATGAAGCTTTTAATTCTGGACGGTAACAGCGTTATCAACCGGGCGTTTTTTGGCGTAAAGCCGCTTACTACACGTGATGGCTTATACACCCATGCGATTTATGGCTTTCTGAATATTTTGGAGCGAATGGAGAAAGAGGAACAACCGGATGCGGTTTGCGTTGCCTTTGATCTTCATGGCCCTACCTTTCGACATCTTCAATATGATGGCTATAAAGCAACTCGCCATCCAATGCCGGACGAGTTAGCACAGCAGATGCCGGTGATGAAACAGGTTTTGTCTGCGATGAATATCCCGATCTATGAATGTCAAGGTTGGGAAGCTGACGATGTGATTGGTACTGTTGGCCGGATTTGCAGCAATAATGATTGGGAATGTGTGATTGTTACCGGTGACCGGGATAGCTTACAGTTGATTGATGATAATGTCCATGTAAAGCTGGTCATTTCTAAGCCCGGTCAAACAACGGCAACATTATTTGATCGCGCGAAATTCATTGAGGATTATGGCTTTGAGCCGCCTAAAATGGTTGACCTGAAGGCGCTGATGGGTGACAGTTCTGATAATATTCCTGGTGTCGCCGGTGTTGGCCCTA
>JAGBXG010000156.1 GCA_017629415.1 Pseudomonadota bacterium
TCCGTCTCGAAGCAGGAACTCCCCGTTCCCGTCACCCTTTGCGGGAGCGGGGAACCCCTGTTTCGAGGGCACAATCAGCCGGTCAAATCCGTGCGGAACGGTTGCATTACACCCTAATTTGACCCGTTTATAATACCACAAAATCCCCAAAAAGTCAAGGGGGCGGTCAGTTTCGTACATATAAAAGGGGCCTTAAAATCAGCGTTTTGAACGCATTTTTAATCGTTCACAGTTTGTTCATGGTTGCTTCTTCGCGGCAGGGCTTTTGCATCACACAATCGTGCGATTGCATGACCCCAAACTCAATTTGAACGAAAAGTAAAAAATGCAAGTCAATTCTTCTGACCTTCACGAAAAGTTCAACATTTGTTTCGAATTGTTTACAAAATCATGATTCTTTATTTACCCTTTTCACACAGAAATCTATCTCTTTTCACCGAATTGGCATGCAATTGGCACACGCCGTCACACGAACCTCATGTGCATAGTGCACAAATTTCAAGCTCGATTTTCTACGTCTTCGCGAATTGCACAAATTTTCATTTTTCGCCGATTTTATAACTTATTGGTGCTATTTTTCATCGAGGTTTCGGTTTCGTTCGCGTTTTTGTCCTCCTTGCTTGCATTTCGACGCGGACCGCTCTATGCCGTCACATGCGGGTGCCGAAGCCCTGCTC
This sequence comes from Pseudomonadota bacterium, assembly GCA_017629415.1. The sequence goes on from JAGBXG010000156.1 coordinate 678, forward strand.
CGCGCATCCCCAAAGCGTGATCCACGAAGGCGCGCGCGCGGCTCGCTGCGACGCCCAACCCGATAGAGAGGCGTTTCTTCGATGCAGCCTCCCTCCGATCCACATCGGTGGGCGAAGATAGCTCACCCCCCCTTTCGTTACGCGGACAACCCTTCGAAATCCGACCGCGCCTCCGCATGTACATATCCGGAGCTTTTCTCCTGCCTTCCACGGTGCCTCCGCTCCACGCCCTCGACTCGAAGCAGACGGCCACAATGCCGCCGGGTAAAGAGAGCTTTCCCGCGGCCGGCCGAGCTACGTCAGCTGGAATCCAACCGCCTTTTTTGAGAGTGCTTCGGAAAGCACAAATATGGGATTTTGGCGGTTCGCAAGCCGCAAAACATCTATTTTTTCTATCTTTTGTTGTTATTTCTACTTTTTATTTATATCCACATGGAGTTGACGCCAAAGGATATGGTGTAGAGCCCTTACGCCCCCTCCGCTTGCCCGGAGGCTATTTCCCCGGCATACGGTTTTCTGACCCCCAAAATAACGCCGGCTCTCGCCGCATTGCCTGTAATTACGAGGCCCGGCTCTCGATTGATTCCCTTTCAGCCACATAGCCACACATATGGCCGTGCATGCGTCTTTTTTGTATCTTCTTGCCAAAATCTCCCCAAACGCACTTGACATTCCCATAGAACTTTGCTATAATACAATCACCACACATACGAAAGGATCGCTCCGATGGAGTGAGGTACCGACAATGGGAAAGATTACATTCATGGGTGCTGGCAGCACCGTTTTCGCAAAAAACGTTATTGGCGATTCCATGAGCTGTGAGGCACTGCGGGATTTCGAATTTGCTCTGTACGATATCGACCCCGAGCGTCTGGAAGAATCCTACATCATGGTCAACGCTCTGAACAAGAACATCAACGAGGGCCGCGCCAAGATCTCCAAGTATCTGGGCGTTCCTCAGCGCAAGGATGCGCTCCGCGGCGCAGACTTCGTAGTCGACGCCATTCAGGTGGGTCTGTACGATCCCTGCACCATCATCGACTTTGAGGTGCCCAAGAAGTACGGCCTGCGTCAGACCATCGCCGACACCCTGGGCATCGGCGGTATCTTCCGTGCGCTGCGTACCATTCCCGTTCTGGAAGACTTTGCGAACGACATGGCAGAAGTCTGCCCCAATGCATGGTTCCTCAA
>JAGBXG010000157.1 GCA_017629415.1 Pseudomonadota bacterium
ACGTTTTGGGGCGGAATGGAACCTTGTATTCCATTCCGCCTGGGTTGTGTTTAACACTTCGTGAATGCTGACGTTTTTGCCGTCCTTTAAACGTGTGAAAGGCTCAGATTATTCTTTTTTTTCATCGTCCGAGTTTTTTTCATCGTCCGAGTTTGTATCATCGTTCGAGTTTGTTTCATCGTCCGAGTTTGTTTCAGCCATGTTCATATCTTTGATATCGATGGTTGCTCCATTGGCAGCTGCCAGGGTAGGGAACTTCATGAATCTCATGCTCCATCTTAAGAGTGCGGAGAGCAGCATGAGGGATGCGATACCACTGACGATCATGGCCACGCCGGTGAGTACGCCGAAGTGTTTGAGGGGCAGCAGTTCACCAAAGTAGAAGATGCTGAGACCGATGCCGAGTTCGAGTGCACTGATGACAATGCCCCAGCCTGTGGTTTCGAGCATGCGATCGGAGGCTTCTTTTTGTGCTTTGGGATCTTTCCCGGGTTTTCCGAATTTCCAGAACAGGTGGCAGGCATAGTCAATGCCGCAAGACAACGAGATGGCTGCAATCATGGAGGAGCCGACGTTCATGCCGATATCAAAGAGCCCCATGAGTCCGAACACGACGATGACGGTAATGGATGCTGGGATGAGGGAAACGGCGGAGATGACGGCACTTCGTGTAAAGAGCAGGAGGCAGATGAAGACCATGAGGAATGACAGGCCAAGGCTGATAATCTGGTTATAAACGACAGAATCGTTCATGGCTGTATAAATGACGGGATAGCCTTGTGGAACGACTTCAAATTCCTGTTTTTCGATGACATAATCTTGGAGGCCAATGGTTTTGATAAATTCTTCGGGGAAATAGACGACGTTATCGGAGAGGCTCCAGATAGCGGATTCGAGCATTTCGACGAATTTTTCGCTGGGATCGGTTACGTTTGCAGCTTTAAAGATTTCAGCACTTCTGGCTTTTCGGAGTTTTTTGACGCTGGCGTCTTCGATTTCGCTGTGGACATAGCCCACGCCGTCTTCAAAACCTTGCATATTTTCGAGTTCAGAGGGCAGGGCCACAGCTTTGACTTGGTTGATGAGCCATTCTTTGGAATATGTGCCATTGGTAATGGCAGCCATCACGAGGTCTGTGAAGGCATCGACATTTGTTTTTTCAGCATCGAGGAAGACCATGGCATCTTCTTCATCGAAGAGGTTTAAGTTTACAACGGTATAGATGTCTTCGCGTGCGATTTTGATTTCGGTTTCAAACAGTGCTTTGTGGATGGTGTTATAATCGATGTTACGATCGTATTTTTTCAGAATCCACTGTACGTGTTCGATCATTTCATCGCGTTCTTTTTTGACGGCATCTGCGTTCATTTTATCACGTGGGATAGAAACGCGCGGAGTCAGGAGGTGATCGATATCTTTGTAAATTTGGTAGGCCAAATCGCTGGCTTCTTCGAGGTCTTTGCCTTTAACGCGGATCTGCATCAAAGTGTGTTGCCAGGTGTTTTCGGCCATCATTGCGACAGCTGCGTCATCAGCATAAGCCAAGCTGAGAAGTGTGGCACAAAGTGTTTCTGAAGCCGGAATATGTTGACCATCGCCCATCGTTCCGCCGACCATGATGACGATATCGGACATGGACTGGATGCCGGCAATGCGCGGATGCGCATTGATATAAGCGGTCATGCGTTCAATCTGACGCAGAACGAGTGGGGATTTGATATTGCCGTTGATTTCGGTCTGAATGAAGTTGGCACCGCCGAATCGTTCCACCATGAAGTCGTCAGCGACGATAGGTTGCGAACCGGGGGCAAACAGTGAACTGGTGTCGCCGCGCGGTTCAACTTTGGAAGCAAAGAAACCGGCAACCAGGAGCAAGATGGCGATACCCACAGCCAGAAGTTTGCCGTGTTTATAGCATGCATCTGCGCCATTTTTGATGGCATTCATGGCCCATTTGGGGGCACGGCCTTCCTGTGAAGGTTTGAGCGGAAGTAAGGTACAAGCGGAGGTCACGACCCAGAAAGTGACGAGCATGATGACGAGAGTGGCTGTTCCCATAGCTGCACCATATTCTACCATTGGATCGACATCCATGGCCATGAAGCTGTAGAAACCGCAAGCTGTAGTCAAAACGCAAACGATAACCGGCGGTCCAGTATAAATCAAGGCTTCGCGGATGGCTTCTTTTTTGGGCATTCCGCTGTCGAGTCTTGTCAGAATAGCCGTCAGCAGATGAATGGCATAGGCACTGCCCAAAGCAACGAGCAAAACAGGCAATGATGTCGAAATCAGGGTCATATTGTGTCCCAGGAGGTGCATGCCGCCCAAAACCCAGACAATGCTGACACCGACACTGAATAATGCAATCAAGGTTGCAAACAGGCTTTTACTCGTCGCCCACATGATCAAAACGACGGCAGCGATGACGAACGGCGACAGTCTGGCCATATCTGAACGGGACTGATCTGCGGAATAAGCACCGATAAATGGTGAGCCGGCATAAAAGACGTTGACGGAGGATTCTTCTTTGCCGTTTTCATGGGTTGTAATCATGCCCATATCGCGTTGAATATCGACGAGCATTTTTTTGAGCTGATCGGCGGCTTCCTTGACACCGACGCTTGTGTCATCGACTTGTGCATAAACAGCAGCGGCTTTACCATCCGGGCTTACCAGGAAGCCGCGCACGTGATCCAATGACAAGGCGCGCTTTTTTACCTCTTGTAATTTGGCAGCCATTTCTGGTGTATGTGCTGCTTCTGACTTAGGATCCGGCAAATCGGGGACGAGGTCGGTAATAGCAGCTTCTTCTTCGCCTTCAGCGGTTGTGCCGTGGGCAATATCCTTAATTTCTGTAAAACATGTTGTATTGCTGACACAGTAAGCTTTTTGTGTTTCGTCTTCGATACTGGCGCATTCAAGTTGTTTAAATTCGCGGGCATAACGTCGCAGCAGCGTCAAATTTTCGACGGTAAAAATATCGCCTTCTTTGGCTTCGACGCCCACAATTGCCATTTGAAGCCCATGAAATCTCTCGCCAATATCTTTAAACTTGACGACAAGCGGGTCGTCCTGCGGCAAGAATTTGATGACATCATCATCGTTTTCAATATTCATGGCCGGGATTGCTAAGAATATTGTTGCGCCAAAAATGAGCAACAACAACGGCAGTGCAAAGCGTATAGCCGGCGTTGCCAGAATCAAGCTGATTCGGCTCCAAATAGACAACTTTTCATTGTTTGGCATTTTATCACCATTGGTTAACACACAAAATGTCACGCACGGGCCTGCCTTGGCCGGCATGACGGACAAAAATAAAGGGAGCATGTTAAAACAGGCCCCCGAAATCGGAGTCAACCAACGTTATAATGATAGAAATATTCTAAAATTGATTTTTAGACTGCAATATCCCCAGTTTTTCTAGTGTTTTTATGTATTTGTGCATCGCGCTATTCGGGCTATGCCCGAATACGCGCTTTTTGTGGGGATGCTAGTTACAGTGTGGGCAGCGTTGCCAATCACTTACAATGTCGCTTGTTACGGGAAAGCGGAATGGAATACAGGGTTCCATTGTGTCCCTAAATGTTTGCGTTGGGCACTCGTCAGACTTCTCAAACCGTAAGTCTTCATTGTGGGTTTTAAGGGGCAGAGTTTTGGGTTGGGTGGTAGGGCGAGGGTCTAAAAGAACTTTGGGGATCTCCGGGTGCGTACAAGGTACAGCTTATCTTTGGTACTGGGTATGTTATTTGTTACAGCAAGTCCCCAATATCCATTGGGTTCCCCCTCCCCCACCGCCGCCGCCATCCCTACCCGGGTGCGCTGTGCGCACAAAATACAGTTCTCCTTTCGCTCGGAGCTTTAAGTTTGAATGCTTTCAAACCCATAGCTAATTTCTCATGGTTTTCATAAGAAACGAGCGTGAAGTGAGCGTTTGTATTTGCAGTATCGAGGATTTCGATTCTGCGCGCACCGGCTCCGCATGACATCTATGCCTCATATTCTCGTCAGACGATGGGGCATAAATTGTTATCTGTGTCAGAGGGACGGACTGACATTAGAAACGTATCATGCGTTATGTGTTGATTCCGCTTACAGCGGTCATCGAGAATTGGTTTGAGGGGGGGGGCGCGTATGGTCAGCATAAGGGGATAGAATTAGGGTAGCTCTATTGCTACATCCTGTGTGATGCCAACCGGAAAGTCATTGTGACGATTTTATTTTAAAAAAATTAAAAATTCTTTGTTTTGTTATGAATGAGGTGTTTGGGGACGTGGGTTATCGTCCTACAAGACGCTTGATAAATGTTTGATAACGGCTTAAACATACATGTCGTTATGCGGTTTACGGCATAATGCAAATGAAATAGATACTTTTATGATAAGGATTTTGGCACATGCATGACCTTGAAGTCAAAGCGATTATAGACCGTGAATGGGAGCGTCAAGCTTCTGTTTTACGTATGATTCCCAGTGAAAATATTGTTTCCGACAGTGTTTTGGAGGCGTTGGGTTCTTGTTTTGTGAACAAATACGCCGAAGGTTATCCTGCCAAACGTTATTATCAGGGACAGGAAAACAATGATGCGATTGAGCGGTTAGCCTGTGAACGAGCTTGTGCACTTTTTGGTGCTGAGCATGCCAATGTTCAGAGCTACAGTGGTTCGCCTGCAAATATGGCGGCTTATATGGCGCTTTGTGAGCCTGGCGATAAGGTGGTTGGGCTGGGATTGAACTCGGGTGGTCATTTGACGCATGGCTGGAAGGTGAATTTCTCGGGCAAATTGTATGAACCGCATCAAGTTGAAGTGAATCGGGAAACCGAATGTCTGGATTATGATGAAGTGGCGGCAATTTGTCGTGAAATTCACCCTAAAGTTTTGTTTATTGGCACGACGTCTTACAGTCGGGCTTTTGATTTTGCGCGTTTACGTCAAATTGCGGATGAATGTGGGGCATATCTTGTCGCTGACATTGCGCACGTGGCAGGACTTGTTGTTGCGGGTGCTTATCCGAATCCGGTGCCTTATGCAGATGTTGTGACGATGACAGTTCATAAGACCTTGCGTGGTCCGAGAGGCGGTATGATTTTGTGCAAAGAACAGCATGCCAAAGCGATTGATCGTGCGGTATTTCCTGGTATTCAGGGGGGGCCTCATGTCAACCAGATTGCAGCATTGGCTGTTGCCTTGGGTGAAGCGGCCACACCGGCCTTTGCGGATTACGGTAAACAGGTTGTCAAAAATGCCCAAACTTTGGCTCAAGCTCTTGTTGATCGCGGTTTACGCATTGTCAGCGGCGGCACAGATTGTCATCTCATGGTTGTGGATTTGCGCGCCAAAAATATCGATGGTAAAACAGCGGCGACTGCTCTCGAAAAAGCCGGTATTGTTTGTAATTTCAATGCGATTCCTTACGATCCCAATCCTCCGCGTCGTCCCAGCGGTATTCGTTTAGGCACACCGTCTATTACGACACGCGGGCTGAAAGAGAATGATATGATTCGCATTGCCGATTGGATTGTTCGCGTTCTCGAAAACTCTGAGGATGAGAACCTTTTGGCAGCTACGGCAGCCGAGATTAAAGAATTTCTCAAAGCATTTCCCTATCATCACTGAGTTTTGTGAGGCTCTTTTTAGGGCGCTGGGGAATTTTCAAATCATATCTTAATGTTTGAAGATGAGGTTTCTTTGCCCCTTAGGGAATGTCTGAACAATTGCTTTTTTACGTATGGGGGCCAAGCCCCCTACGCCGCTATTTGCAAGCAAATACGCGGCTACCCCCGATGCGGGGACGGCGCCCCGCAACGCCCCGCCCGAATTTTATTCAGAGATTATTTAGGAGAGATGGGCACGGCGTATGTATTTCTTTGGGTGCTCTGCATGGGCTCCTGTTTATCTTTATCGTCATAACGCGCTTGTCTTTGAATAGACCATCCCAATAGCGTTCTGATTCCAAGCGAGTGGTTTTTCTTTTTCATTGTGTAAACCACCTAAAATGTTTGCAGACGATGGCATAACGTGTCATTCTTAATATGGTGTGCCTTTGGAAAGCTATAACCTGGGGTCATAACTCACAAACAAGGCATTAACGTAATGCCCCATTGAGTATTTTGGAAGTCAGATGGACCAAGATAAACAAAAAACTTTGGAACTTTCAGATTCTATTAAACTGACTGATTCATTGGAATCCTTTGGTATGGATAAGGATACCGGTCATCAAGATTCAGAGTCCAAAAACAGCATTCCAATCGGCGGTGAATTCGATTGGGATGACTTAGGGGAAGAGTCTGAGGGGGATATCTGGAGTGAAATTTCCAATTCTTTCTCGGCCATGGGTAAAATGGCTTATGAAGACCCCGAAGAAGCTGCTGAAAAGGCTGAAGCTGATGCATCCAAAGACGATGAAGCTGCTGAAGCAGTCAAAGCTGAGGATGCCAATAAAGCTGAGGATGCGGACAAAGCTGAGGATGCGGACAAAGCTGAGGATGCTGACAAAGCTGAGGATGCTGACAAAGCTGAGGATGCCAATAAAGCTGAGGATGCGGACAAAGCTGAGGATGCTGACAAAGCTGAGGATGCTGACAAAGCTGAGGATGCTGACAAAGCTGAAAAAGCTGAAAAAGCTGATGAAGATGGTGAGGCTGCTGAAGCTGATGAAGCTGATGAAGATGGTGAGGCTGAAAAACTCTTAATTTTATTGAGTCAGAATGCAGATGTTATTGATGACGATGAAGAAGAGGAAGACAGTGAAGCCGATGAAGCCGATGAAGAAGACGCTTCGGATAATGCTGAATCTGAAGAATCTGGTGAAGTTCATCTCAGCGAACGTATGCGCATGGGAAATGTCATTCCCGAAGGAGAAGTGATTACCAGTGAGCATACGCTGAGCCGTGGTGTGGAATATGAGGAAGAAGTACTGTTGCAAGAAATCGAGCAGGATGCTCAGGAAGCTGAACAAAATAGTCCGCGTAGAGCTATTGTGCGTATTTTACTTGGTGTGCTGTGTGTTTTACTCGGTGTGCTCATTCTCGTTGTGATTTACACCCTGAATGATGGTGGCAAACCTAGTATTCAATATGCTCAAAAGGGTGTTTTCCAGCCGCTAGATCATGACTTTGCCCATGTCGCCCATGCCTCTGATTCAGGTCTCTATGCCATGTGCTCGATGACGCATGGTATGGTGATGGATAATCAGCAGATCGTATCTGAATTTTGGCCGGCAGCAAATGGATGCAAAGAAATCAGACTTTCTAAAGATGGTAAACGCGTTTGGTATCTCGATGCCCTGAATCATCTCCACGAAGTCAACCTTGAGGGCGATTACGGTTTTAATCCTCGCCTTTTGGGAACATTGGAAGAGTATGCAGGGTTTGGATTTGATATTCAGGGTAACACCGTATCGTATTTTGCCCTTGTTGAGCGTGTAAGCCCTGTTTTACGCACTTTAGATCTGGGAACGAATACCGTTAAAGACAGTAAACTTCCGGATGATGCATTGCCTTGTACCGGTATGACATCGAATCATTATGCTTATGTGAGTGAAGATGCGATTCATATTATGGGCTCGGATGATATCCATCACACATCTTCGCTTGCACGTGATAAGCAAGGATGTATGCGTACTTCTGTTAAGGCCTGTGCCACCGATGGCGAAGAAAGCTGGAGTGTTCTGTGTGAAAACAATATTCACCAGGGCAAAGCTAAATCGGCCATTACGCCCGTGGCATTTGATGATGTCGGTGTGCGTTCTGCAGCCAAAACATTCCAGTTGATTCGCCATAAAAAAGGCACTGAAGTTCTGACCACAGATAAATGGATTCGCATTAACAATGATGGAACTTCGAGTGATATCACCCTCAAACAGCCGCTGAATAATTTCTTTAAAGCCATGTGGACCGGTGATGAACTCACTCCCATTCAAGGTACAGATAATGGCTTGTTGATGAGCATTGCTTTTGATGGTACCGTCAATATTCAGAAATCGGTAGAGCCATACAAAACCATGGCTTCCGCTTTTGTCAATCAAGGCAATCATGCTGCCGTTTTCCATCAGGATAATAGTACGCCAGTACCACAGTCCCATGTCGTGATTTGGGATATGCAAAAGAGCCGCCCGGTAAAAACGATGACGTTTGAGGGTGCGATTTCGGATGTCAATATCTCTCATAGCGGAAAATTTGGCTTCGTGATTGCCAATCAAAACATGATTTGGCTGAATTGGGCAGAACAGAATGTTATCGGTAATCCGCAAGCACTTAAAAAAGCAGTTTTAAACGTCGTTTGGGATGACACTGAAGAACATGTTTTGGTTCAATACGAAGATAAATCCTATGACTTGCTCAAACGTGAAGATGCAGGCTTGAAACTTCTCCGCTCATACACGGCCGATGTCGTTCTTGCCTTTGCTCATGACGGCCTTATATGGCGATATGAAAAAGGCGATGTCATGCTTGAACGCACCGGAGATGGTTCGCTTTCGGTGGTTTTATCGAATTTGGGCGAAGCTCAGATTTCAGGTATGACAACAAACCGAAACGCAGATAATACCCTGTTCTGGGGGGTAAATGGCATTTGGATGTATGAACATGCCACAAAACAGTTCAAATCTTTGTCAGATAAATCTACGGTTTGGTTAACGCCCGACAGACAAGGCAAGTTCTGTGTCACCAATCACAGTATCATTAACCTTAACACCGCTGAAGCTACGCCGCTTCCTGATGATATGGAAACAACCCGGTTCTCCTGGACGGGAACGAACCAATATCTCATTGCCAATAACGGCAGCATTATCTTCGATTATACGAACAACACTGTCCAGGCCATTCCGCAAGACAATAAGGCCATTCGTTTCATCGGTGACAATGCCGGTGTTCATCCCAGTGCCGATATTCTTCTCAATCAACGCGGCAATGCTGTGGCAGTTGAAAGCCTGACATCCAGCATTATTCCCAAAGCACTTGCTGTGTTTGAAGGCAAAGACCAGACATCCTGGTGCTGGATTGACGAAGAAGGCAATATTCAGGGCATCGGCAATACGTGCATCTCTTACCAAAAAGATGAACAAGGTATGACCAAACTTGCGGCGGATGATGCACTTGTCGCCATGCATACTCAAAAGGCATTGACGTGGCCGGCACCGCAGTCGTTTAAAGCGACACCGATGACCTTCAACACCGATGTCAATCTCTCCGTCAATGTGACTGTACCCGGAGCCATTATCGCATTTGCTTCTGCAACCGATCAGCTTCCGGACGGTTTGAAATTGGAGAATGGTATTGCGTCAGCACCGTTCAAAATGCAGCTTAAGCGTAATGAAGAATGGTTCTCAG
>JAGBXG010000016.1 GCA_017629415.1 Pseudomonadota bacterium
ATACATCAAGTGCCATGGTTCGTTCGTTATTATCATTATGAATAACAGGTGCATCCACAGCTTCATCAAAAACCTGGGTTTCCATAGGCTTGTCAGCCATCTGATCCCACTGCGCTTCTCCGCCCCACTGGGAACCGGCCGGCTGCTGACCCCACTGGGCATCCATCGGTGGCTGCTGACCCCATTGCGCACCCATCGCAGGCTGCTGACCCCACTGAGCATCCATCGGCTGCTGACCCCACTGAGCATCCATCGGCTGCTGACCCCATTGGCCACCCATGCCCTGCTGGTTCCACTGCCCGTTTTGCTGACCCCATTGCGCATCCATCGCAGGCTGCTGCTGACCCCATTGCGCATCCATCGCAGGCTGCTGCTGACCCCATTGCGCATCCATCGGCTGCTGACCCCATTGGCCACCCATGCCCTGCTGACTCCACTGCCCGTTTTGCTGACCCCATTGCGCATCCATACCGGGATGATTCCATTGACCCGCCATGGGCTGCTGACCCCACTGACCAGCAGCAGGCTGCTGCCACTGCTGCCCATAACCATTATCCTGCACAGGCATCATGGGTTGATGGCATTGTTCGCAAATGGCTCCGCCTTGCTGTGCATAAACTTGATCGTCAATAACGATAGAATTTTGACAGTTGGTGCATGTCAGAAGCATATTTTCTTCCAATGTTCATGCCTAATGCATGAAAAATCAAACGTGTTGCAGCATCCGCAATTACACTCGCAATTGCAATTCACAGACTTCATCCAAATCTTTAACCTATACCACAACCCACGCTACTACACGCATTTTTTTCCACTTTTTCTACCCTTCAACCCACAAAATAAACACCAATTACTTCCACCATAAAACCAAAATAGTGTGCATTGTTGGCATCAAACGATACAATGTGGTATGGTGTGGAATAGTTGTGTAATGTGCTCAGCCTGTGAACTGAGAACAATCTAAACCTAGAAATAAATTGACATACATAAACCGATGCCCGATTGCACTCGGACACACTAGGAGAATACACATGGCGTGGAATAACGTGAAAAAAATGGCAGCTCTGACCGCCGCCGCAGCTTGGATGACCGCTGGTCAGGCCTTCGCTGCCGATGTCACTGACGTTCTGGATGCCGCAGACGAAGTCTATCTCGGTAAGGAAAAAGTCAGCGACCCCTTCGATATCTCACTGACTCCCAAATTCATCCAAAAATATGAATGGGCAAAACTCAAAAAAGAATACAACGATAAGGGAAACGTCAGACTCCTCAACGAACTCGAATACGAACGCGTCGTCAACGAATTCGATATCGACCTCGAAATCGGTATGTTCCACGACTTCTCGTTCCGTATGAACTTACCTATCATCATCTCCGATCAACAAAGCTACCAATTCGATACCAGTAGCGATGACCCCAAATACCATATCTCACCTGCTAACTCGACTCTCGCTCCCGCACAAACCTCAGCCAGCAGACCCTACAAATTCTTCGAACTCGAAAGCGGACAAAACCTTAAAGGTAAAGAACGCTCCGGACTCGGAGATATGAGCTTCGGTATCGCTTGGAGCCCATATAACACCGAAAGACACTTCATCCCGGAACGACCATGGGAACGTAATACAGGACGCTCCACTATCACACTCGCCTTCGATTACGTCGCACCCACTGGAGACGCCAAAACTATCGATAACACCGGCGCAGGCTCCGGCGTACACGAACTCATCTTCTCCGTCGCTGCTTCACACCGATTCCCATACGTCGATCCCTACGTCAGACTCCAATACGGTCTCCCCATCGGCGACGATGACACCTACAAAGACTACGGACATAACCAGTCTCGCGTTGACCCAGGTATGTGGGGACGCATCGACCTCGGTATCGAATTCATCCCATACGAAAGCATCGACACAAAATTCCAACGTTTCGTTAAACTCGACCTCCGAGGCTACTTCAAATATACCTCCGAAGGACGCGTCTACAGCGAACTCGGCGACGCCTTCGCTACAGGAAGCTGCTATAATATCGCCAGCGGCGACCTCAGACCCGAATGCGCTTGGGTGAAATCTAAATGGTCAAACGCTATCGACGCCAACGACTACCACGATATGGGAAGCTATAAAGGACAGTGGAAAGAAGACGGCATCTTCGATTACGAAGGCTTCGCCACCATCGGCGGCGCCGTCAACCTCGTCGTACAGCCCGTCCAATACGTACAAATCGTCGCCGGCTTCGCCATGGATTACTCACAAAATCACTTCGTCACCTTCACAAAAATCGGACGTGACCGCGTCAAATACGACGAAGGCAATATCACACCCGGAAAAGACGGCGTCGTCACCGAAAACCTCGTCGAAGAACGAAACCCCACCTTCAGTACCGCTCTCGATAAAGTCGGAAACCGCATAAAACGTACCGAATCCATGAACCTCGAATGGTTCGTCGGACTCAAATTGATGTACTGATGCCAAAACCGGCTATTTTGCTCCGCAAAATACGCCGGTTAAAGGCTCCGTTATTTCGGGCTCAATGCCCGAAATACACTCCGCCAATTCACAGCGCCTGACGGCGCTTTTTTTATTTCTCATACACCCCTATGAAATACATTCAGACTTTAGCGCTCTTTGCTCTCCTTGCTCTCGGCTCACAAACAGCTCTGGCACAAACCCCTGCACCAGAAACAATCCCCAAAAACACAGAACAAAACTCCAACTTCTCAAAAGAAAAATTAACAGAAGCCTATAAAGCACAAAATTGGGAAGAAACGCTCAGACAAGCCAACGAACTCCTCAAACTCGAACCCCAAAACGCCGACATTTTCTCGCTCCAAGGCGTGGCTTACGCCAACCTTTCTCAAAATGAAAATGCCTTAAAAGCTTTTGAACAAGCCCTGAAACTCCGACCCGATGACACACAAATCAAAGTCAGCATCTGTGGCGTCAAACATAACCTAAAACACCCTCAAGCCGCTGACACTTGCCTCGAAGCCGCCAAAATTGCACCCAATAACCCCGAACTGCAGTACCTCACAGGTACCATGCTCGAAGAACAAAAAAAATATCAGGAAGCACGCACACTGTTTGAAGCCGCTTACAAACTCGTCCCCGACAGCGCCGTCTACCTGACCGCTATCACATCCCTAGATTTCAAACTTGGAGACAACCAAAAAGCACTCGAACGCGGTGAACAAGCCGTACAAGGACACTTTGCCAAAAATCCTATCATCTGGCTGAACTTGCTCACAGCTTGCAACCGCAGCAGCGCATACGAAAAAACTATCGATTATGCCAATAAAGCTTACGATTCCTTCCATGATCACTACATTCTCGCCGAACGCGCCGAAGCCTATCTGGCACTCGGAAAATTCGACGAAGCACAAAAAGATCTCGATGCCATTATCGATAAATTTACCGTCGAAGTTCCCGGCTCAGCCAAAACACGATATCTCTATGCCAAATCATTGTTGGCTTCCTCATGTTCAGCAGAAAAACATCAAACATGCACCAAAGATCAAAAAGACTCATGCTGCGGACGTGCAGAACAAGCCCTGACTATCCTCAAAACTTTGTCGAATGACAAAAAATTTAAAGACAACACATTGCCCGTTTATCTGGGACATGCCCACATTCTAAACGGGGAATTAGAAGCCGCTGAAGCATTGCTCACCAAAGCAACCCAACAACAAATCGATAAAGATAATGCCTCCGCGCTCGCTTCTCTTGCCGTTGCCTTGTATCAATTCAAAGATGCTCGCGATAAAACCGCCGCCTTGCGTTTCTATCAACAAGCTGTAGATGCGTCCCCGGATTTTGCCGATCCGCAAAAAATACGTTCCACTCGCGCTTGGGCACCACGCATCATCGAAACGATGACCCAAATTCAAAATGACGCCAAAGCTCAAGCCGAAGCCAGCCACAAAAAATCAGGATGCAGCTGTGATTTATCCGCCAAAAATCACTCATTTCCTGCGGCTGCAGCGCTCATGGCATTATTCAGTGCCCTTGGTTTAGGTGCCATACGACGCAAAGCCTGATTCAAATCTCTCAAAAAAAACGGAATCCTACCCGATCCGGGCGTTGCGGGCAAAGCCCGCATCGGGGGTAGGCGCGTATTGGCGCAGCCAATAGCGCCGCAGGGGGCTTGGCCCCCTTTCCCTTCATCCAAAGATTCCCCTAATGCCTTCCCCCACTGTCGAGTGAATAAATATGCCACGCCTGCTGATTTTTGATGCCTCCAATTACATGTTCCGCGCTCATTTTGCCTCGCCGCCGATGAATAACAGCGCCGGTTTTCCAACCAATGCTCTGCATTTTTACACCTCCATGATTCTATCGGTCATTCGACGCGTTTCCCCAGATGCCATCGCTTTGGCTTGTGAAAAACGTGGACCGAAATTCAGACATGAGCTGTACCCGGATTATAAGGGCCATCGCGAAACACCGCCGGAAGCGCTGCAGCTGCAGTTTCCGTGGTTTCACCGCATCACGGATGCGCTCGGCATACCCGCATATACCGCAGACGGCTACGAAGCCGACGATATCATTGCAACTTTGGTTTGCCAGGCCAGACAAAAAGATTGGCATGTCGTCATTGCAAGCTCTGATAAAGATTTAATGCAGCTGATCGAACGCACAGAAGAGGGCACTGATGCCGTCGTCATGCTCGATGCCATGGCCAAAGGCGCCAAAAGTTTCCATGTTTCCACACTCGACGATGTCAAAAGCCGGTTCAATGTCGCCCCAAACCTTGTCCCAGATGTTTTGGCTTTGGCAGGAGATACTGCCGATAATATTCCTGGTTGCAAAGGCATTGGCGAAAAAACTGCCGGCAAACTCATTGCACAATACGGCAGCCTGGAAAATTTGATGACGCATCTCCATGAAATCAAAAAAACAGCGCAAAAAGCAAATCTCGAAGCCTTTGCACCCTCGGCAGAATTGTCTAAAACATTGACCTCACTCGTTTCAAACGTGCCTGTCGAACTCAAACTGGAAACACTTCATCCCGATCCTGCCAAAGTCATTCCTCTATTTTCAGCCTTGGAACTCCATAAACTGCTCGCCGATGTCCTCGGCAGCGATGTACGCCCGGATTACAGTATTCCACGCGTACAGCTTCCCGGTGCCCATCCCGAACCCACCCAACCTCTGCAAAAATCTTTGTTTGACGGCTGTTCATGCGGATGCCTTGAAAATAATGATAAATCCGCGGCTCCAAACTCAATCGAAACACACATCGATCCGCCGCAAAAACTTCGAAACTTTATCGAAACAACAGTCGTTCAACAAATCGAAGAATGGGATGCTTTCTTAGCCGATGCTTCTGCCCACACGCATCAAGTGGCTATCGCCCCCGTTTGGTTGGACGAAACCCTTGCCGCTAGAAAACTCCTTGGGCTGGCACTCGCGAGTTCGGAAAAAGCCATTTATCTCCCCTTGCATCAATCCCGAACACTGTTCGACACTTCGGCGGAATCTTGCATCCCCATTTCACATGTTCTGACATTTTTAAAACAAACGACATTACGCAAATGTGTTTATGGTTTTAAACCCATTTGGCAATACGCTCAGAAACATGGACTCGAACTGAACACAGACAGCTTTTTTGATGTCGAAATTGCAGCCTATCTACATCATCCAGAACGTACCAAATACGATTTAGCCGTCTGTGCCGAAGAATATCTTGGAGAACCCTTGCTGAAATCTCCAGGCAATTGGCTAGGAACAGGCAAAAAAGCATTAAAACCGGAAACTTTATCCCCTCAGGAAATTGCTCCCATCGCAGGTCTTTGGGCACAAATTATTCTGCAGCTGGCCGAAAAACTCCCGGCAATCTTAGAACGGCACCGTTTAAAAACGATTTATGAAACCCAGGATTTGCCCCTGTCTAGAATCTTGGCACAAATGGAGTTTTACGGCATTCGTCTCGATATTTCTGCCCTGACAGAGCTGACAAAAGCTTTCGATGCTGAAATGACACGTCTAGATAAAGCCGCACACAGCTTCAGCGATGTACCGTTTAATATCAACAGCCCCAAAGATTTGGGCCGGTTTTTATTCGATGTTCTGGGCTTAGTCCCCGGAACCAAAAAGAACAGACAACATGGCATGTCCACCGATCAGGAAACATTGGAATCGATCGAACATCCCATTGCTCAAATCATCTTAGATTACCGCGCCATCAGCAAACTGCGTTCAACTTATACCCATGCCCTGGCTGACATGGTGAATCCCGCAACAGGCCGTTTGCATGGTCAATTTAATGCCTGCGTCACAGCAACCACGCGTCTGTCGAGTTCTGACCCCAATCTTCAAAACATTCCATCGCGTACAGAATTAGGCCGTCAAATTCGCCGTGCTTTTATCCCCCAAAACGACTGGACTTTTGTCAGTGCTGACTACAGCCAGATTGAACTCCGTCTGATGGCTGCATTTTCGCAAGAACCTGTGCTTTGCCAAGCCTATCAAAACGGCGAAGATGTCCACCGCAGAACCGCAGCTGCATTGCTCGATATTCCGTTAAACGATGTCACAAAAGAACAGCGTCAACTGGCTAAAACCATCAACTTTGGCCTGCTCTATGGCATGGGCGTCCATAAATTGGCTCGTGAAACAGGCACCACTAAAGCCGAAGCCAAGGCTTTTTTAGAAAAATTCCATGCCCAATTTCCCACGCTTTCGAGCTTTTTTGAAAAACAAATAGAAAAAGCTCATGAAGCCGGTGAAACACGCACGTTGGACGGTCATCGCAGGCCTCTCATTCCCAGCCGCCGTCCCATGGAAAAAGCCCTCAACGACCGCATTGCTCAGAACACCCCTATCCAGGGATCTGCATCGGACATCGTCAAACGTGCCATGCTCAGGCTCGATAAAATGTTGCACGAACATGGCTTGCATGCACGTCTGCTGCTCCAAGTACACGACGAACTGCTCCTTGAATGCCCCGATGATGAAGTCGATCAAGTGGCCAATCTGCTGACAAAAGCTATGGAAAACGCCGCAGATATAGGCGTTCCTCTCCGCGTCGAGCTCAAAATCGGCAAAACATGGGCAGATATGGCCCCATTTTGCCCCTAAACGTCAGTAACCGATACCTGTCCCCCCCCCAAAAAACCATTTTTCATCAGAGATGGGGGGAGATAAGCCCCTGTGTCACAAAATTATACAAAAAAATAAAAACTCATCACAACGCAGCTTCAAACTCTATGAATACTCTCCCACAGACAACGTTGTTTTGAATCATTATGCAAAGTGAGTATGCTTGATTTTCCACTGCTTCAACTTGATGTTAAGCCAGAAACTATAAATGCCAAGCGTGATAATTGTCAAAAGTGCCCAAATAATCCACTTTCCA
>JAGBXG010000158.1 GCA_017629415.1 Pseudomonadota bacterium
AAACCCCGCCAAGGGGCTGAGCCCCTTGGAACCCACAACAGGTTTGACGTTTTTGCAGGTTAGCCGAATACTGACAACTATCGTTTTTTTTGGAAAAATGGGGACACGCTCGCCCATTTTTCGTCCCTGCAACATACCACTTCGTGAGTGATTCGCGACTTTGTGTACGCCGTGAGACTTACGTTAAAGCGATAGAAAGTTCAAAGTCCCCCCATACTTGCCTAATGTTCTTATTCTTCCTGGCATCCGTCGCAACAGTCACAGTCACCGCCGCATTCGTCACAGTTACCATTGCATCCGCCGTCATGACATCCGCCACCGCAGCCACCGCTATGACATCCACCGCCGCAGCCGCCGTCATGACATCCGCCGCCGCAGCCGCCGCTCTGACATCCGCCACCACAGCCACCGCAACCGCCGCAACCACCGCCATAGAGAGCTTGACTTTCAGGTGCCAGTGCCGTGATAAGGAAACCACCGCCTTCACCATCATCCATGGCTTCATATTGAACATCTAAACCGCCGACAGCATTGAGCAAATCGCGTTCTACGATGACTTTTAGATCATCAAATTCGCAGCATTCATCCAAAGCAGGATCGTAAACATCCAGCGTCAAACTCCATTCCGGACCAAAGCCGCAGAGCCCGGAAATATACAGACGTACGCCATATTCCGGTTTTGCCTCAGGCGATCGTTTAACAAGCTCTTTCAAGTGAAGAACAGACTCGGGGGAAATGTTAAAAGGTACCATCTATTATCTCCAGCGATCGACGCGCATGTAAAAGTTATTTGCCTTTTCGGCATCCATTTGTGTGTATTTGCCATGTCCCGGATAAATTTTGACATCGTCCGGAATGATACTCACAAGCAAATCCAAAGATTTTCTTAAATCAAATCCAGAACCGCCCTCAAAATCGGTTCGGCCGACATTGCCCTTGAACAGGGTATCGCCCGAAAACATCATTTTTTCTTCGGCAATATAGAAGCAGACACTGCCCGGCGTATGACCCGGTGTCAGAATGGAACGCAACTGCAATGCTCCGACATTAAATTCGGGTATTTTTTCCAAATCGATATCCTGAGCCGGCATCGTGCAAACAGGTACACCGAACATCCGGCACATCGAAGCAATATTATCCACCACGATCTGATCTTTGGCGTGATAAACAATCTTGGCTTCGGGCAAAGCTTTTTTTAATGCTTCAGCACCATAGATATGATCAATATGGGTATGCGTAAAAAGCAAATGGGTCACTTTGGCACCTTCGGCCTGAATATCAGCCACCAAAGTCTCAGCCTGTCCGCCGGGATCAATGATGGCTGCTTCCTTTGTCTTTTTACAAATCAACGTAAATGTATTAACCCCAAATGATCCAATACAATGCCGCAAAACTTTATAATTTTCAGATTCAAATGCGTCTTTAAAATGCAACATAAACTATCTCGTCGAAAAGAAAGAAAGAAAAGCACAGTTAAAAGCTTTGAGTTCCTGTTCACCCCACGAAACCGTCCCATATTATGGGTCCCAAAGCGCTTGAGTCTCTTGACTTGTTTTGGGGCTCAAGCCTCCAAAAAAAGCGGATGTTTTTTAGCACTCATGGCATCGTTGAGCGTTTTGCCGTATTTGACGGCTACGATTTCTGTGGCAATCGCCAAAGCGATTTCGTTCGCATTTTGTCCCCCATGATCAATGCCGATGGGAGCATGTACAGCTTCCAGAGCCTGGCGTGAATAGCCATTCTCTATCATTTGATGAAAGGCGCGACTCAGTTTTTTAGCCGAACCGATCAAACCAATGTATTTCGGATTGAGTTCGGGACGTTTCAGCAAACCTTCAAGACAGGCACTGTCACCGATATGCTGATGTGTCACGATAACAAAAAAGGCTTGAGAGGCAAAATCAAGTTTGACGGCTTCTTCGTATGTGCAGCACTGGACAGCCGATGCCGCCGGATGAGCTTCTTGGGATGCGAAATCGGGCCGATCGTCGATAACAGTCACCTCAAACCCGACATCTGAAGCATACCGCGTCAGTGCAGAACCGATATGTCCACCGCCAAAGATGTAGAGCTTTTGACGCGGTGCTATCGTTTCAATCAAAACCTGGACTGTGCCGCCGCAAGCCATACCGATGCCGCCTTGTTCTGCATCGGTGAGATGATAAGTGACCAGGCGTGTGCGTTCGCCCGTGCGGAGCATTTCAAGTGCCGTATTTTTAGCCCCATATTCGAGGGCTCCACCGCCGATACTGCCGACAATGTTGCCGTCTTCCGTCACACACATCTTAAAAGCCGTACGTCCAGGGGCACTGGCGCTGGCTTCGACAACCGTCACAATCGCAAACGGAGTAGATGTGGCTTCCAAATGGGCAAGCGTTTCAAAAAAATGCATGACTCAATCCTCAAAATACAACAAATAAAAAGCTTTAAAACATTTCAATGGCCTATTTGGCACAGCGTGATGCGTTTTCAATGGCCTGCAAACGCGTCAGATATTGTTGTTCAGAAATGCCCAATGTATTCAGCATTTGGGCAAACCAATCGGCATTCGACAACAATTCTGCCATATCAATACTAAAGCAGTCGTCTTCTTTTTCAATGCGATAAGGCTGACCCTGAGCATTCGCCAACCAGATTTCAACAACCTGAGTACCGACGACAAGGACGATAGGAAGTCGGAAAGTTTTGATCCATGCCGCCATCACAGGCCGAATAATTTCAAGCATTTCAAACTCCAGTTCGCTCCAATAACTGACCAAAATCGGCAGAGACTCTCTGGGCGCTTGATTAAAAGCATCGAGCAGTCGATGAGATATCAGCTCTGTGACAAAAAGCTGTTCGGCATTCAACGGCATGAGCAAAATGAGCTCGCCATTGACGCGGACACGCTCATAAGGGCGTGTACTGATGAGTTCACTGCTTTGTTCTGCTGTCATCACGAGCAGAGAAGTCCCCCGGCTTGAGAGTTCGATATCTGCATGGGCCGAAAGTTCGCCGAAAGTTAAGGCTTTATCACACAGCAACAGCGTTCGCGGGGCAGGAGATTGCCAAACGCCTGAATCCGGCATACGAAAACTGCCGGACAGATGCAAAATGGTGCCCGGAACCAATGGTCTGCGGTGAGCTTCGGTATCGATAACCGCCACACCGCGATGTGAAATTTCCAAAATCCAGGCCGTTGCCAAGCTGCCAAAAGCCTCTGATAAGGGACTTTCTCCTTCTTCTGTACGAATCACGCAATGCGCACCGACATGCGCACATAATCGTGCCAAATTCAGATCTGGAGATGCAGCCGAAGAAACCGCCATCACCGACCAGCCGCGCAGGGTTTCTTCCATGACATCGCGATCCGGTATCCATGCCGTATGCAAACGACTGCCGGCATCCACACGCAGGCAAAGCAAGCCAACTGTCTGCTCCGATTTGACCCAGGCATAAAAAAGTCTTGGTCCCATCCCTGAAACATCAAAATGCATATCGGGATGATATGCCAAATACATCTGCGGACAAAGATTGACAGCCCCTTCGCAGGTAGAAGCAAAAATTTCGGCCAAATCACGTCCATGTCTGCACACATGAATCTTCAGGTCTTCGCGCACAGGACGTTTGGAAATATGCCACTGTGATCCCGGAATCGCCAAGGTATGCTGAATGGCATTGATGCCTTCAATTTGCGTATTTATCGTCTGACGCAATCCAAATTTTCGCGTCAAGCCGGACAATTTTTGGCGAAAAACCTCGCGAGGCTGTTGCAAAAATTCGCGAGCCAACGTCTGACAAAGTAAGGATTGTGGTAAGGATTGAAGCCATTCCACGAGTGCAAGACGCCGCATTTCATCGGCATGATCAAAATGGCAGACAAGTTCATCGCCTATCACGACAGTTGGCACATCAAAAATGCCATCCGCCAGAGCTTCCTGCAAACAGGCATCCTGAAGCTGAAAGTTTTCGCGTTCGGAGACGCGTCCCAACATTTTTTCCGCATCGATATCGAGTTCGGTCAATATCTGCCGAAGCATCACCGCATCGACTTGTTTGCCCAATCCCCACATGATTTCGAGAACTTTTCGCGAAAATGGCTCAAAATGCACGGTGTCATGCACCATCAGCCAAATGCCTGCGCGCAATGCTGTACCATGATGAATGCGTTCTGACTGCCAAACGAACTCAATTCCTTCACGCATGCAAAATCGCTGAGCTTCGCGCCGGGAAAATTCGCGCTCATTCGGTGATTGTTCATGGGATGCACAGCCGCTTAAAGCGCGCAAAGAATAGGCATCCAATGCAATCCACTGCACAGACACAGGCAAATCGTCCAAAGCACGAAGTGCATGCATCATTAAATAAGACCGATAATCGGAGTAATCGAAGTAAAACCGAAGTTTCATAACCCAAAGGTCCTAAATGTCAGCGATCAATACCTGTTTCACCTGCAAAAACGCCCATAATTGCGAGATTCCAAAGGGGCTTGAGC
>JAGBXG010000159.1 GCA_017629415.1 Pseudomonadota bacterium
AAAACATCATTTTGGCCGTTATTCCCTTTCAATCGAGCATGTTCATCCTCACGTTCTTGTGAAGGTGAGGATTTTTCTGTTGGCCGATAAGGCTTGATGCCTTCCGTGCTGTCTGCCGACGTCGTGTGATTTCCCGAACGTGCGGCGGTTGTATGCACGTGAAGGGGCGACGGGCTGACCTGAGTTTTTTCTCCCGGTTCAAATTCATCATCCATCATATCGGCAATTTGCATCATGAGATCCTCAGGCACGGATTCAGGCACGAACATTTGTGCGGCCACACTGTCGCGCCAGCTGCGGTTGGTATGTTCAGAGTGTTTCGCGGAAGCCGCAGACTTCACATCATTTGGCATATGCTCCGAAAGATGTGCAAATTCTGATGCGCTTGTTTTATCTTCCTCTGGTTCTATATTATTTTTATTGGGGAATTCAAATGTCGCCGACAATTCTTCCAAAGATTTATCCAGCTGTGAACGCCCCTCTTTAATGTTGTCTATGACATGTGATTCGATGACATACGTTGGTTCATGCGGTGCAACTTCGATATAGGCATCTTGAGCCATGGTCATCGGCTTGTTGCACTCAGGCTTCATATCTGCAGAATTCCCCCCGATATCGAGCGCAGCCGGTTTGGTAGTGTCTGGTGCTTTTTCAGCGTCAGATTTCACAACGATATTGGCATTGGACGGATTGACCATTAATTTTTCTGCCGAAGATTCAGCATTGACAACCGAGAGTGCCGCAAAGCTATCGAGAACAGCTGCTTTTGCGATATCCTGGGCTTTTTCTGCATCAGATTTCACGATGTTATGTGCATCTGTTTTATTTGCATCTGTCATGTTTTCGGACGTACCGGCGAGTTGAATTTCTTTCGCCAACGGTTCCGAACTGCCATTTGGAGATGCAGCCAAGCCATTGAGATTTGCCGGTTCGGCGGTATTTTGGGCATTTCCAGCGTCAGATTTCACGGCATCACCTGCATTGGCCATGATTTCAGGTGTAACGACGATTTGGATTTCTGCCGATGGTTCTGCACTGACGGGGGTTGAATTGAGTTCATGGCCGTCAAATTTTGGAGCGTTGAGACTTTGTGTTTGGGTTTCATCAATGTTCTGGCCAGGCGCATTTTCTCCGGCTTGATGGCACTCATTTTCAGAGCTCTGTTCTTGCACCGGTTCCGAAGATTCCATAGCAAAACAGCCGGTGACATCCTGAATATCTTCCGCGTTGTCCTCATCCTCCATCATCAGTATGCTGCCATCCAGGTCTTGGACATCGCCTTCGCAGGGCATTTCATCCTGAGCTGAAGCCGTATTGAAGGCAGCATCATGCCAAGTATGTGTACTGGCTGTCAGTTCTTGTACTTTATCGATTTCGAACGTCAACGAGCTTTCGGCGGCTCGGGATATGGCATGCATATCCATGATTTCGCTGGGATCTTCCAAAATTCCGATGACATCAGACGCTATAGTTTGATAGACGCGTCTGGTTCCGGCATCGGTTTGAGTATCCTCTTCGTGGGTGTCATTTTCTTGTGTTTTTTCGATTTCAGTTTCCGGAAATCTGGGAATACTGTCCACCACAGTTTCCAGTCTTGGCGGCAATTTCGTTTTGACGGGAGCCACTGGTGTTTTCATATTCATCTGGATGGGCGGCGGCACGGTACCGGCATCCAGCCCCCAGAATTTGCGCAACACGGGGAGTTTTTTGGCTTCGATCCATTCCTTTCCAGGCAATGGACATATCAAAGTATCTTTCTTGATGGTATCGACCCCCGCAAGGTGCTTGAGTTCTTCTTCATTGCTGATTTCGGCCACAAAATTGGCTGCTTTGATAAGATATCCCGGCATTCCCATCTCCCGTGAGCAGGCATTTCTCTTGAACCCGATGGCTCATCCATATCCG
>JAGBXG010000160.1 GCA_017629415.1 Pseudomonadota bacterium
ACAAGTTCCACTTTCGCACACAGGCTTGCTGGCATCTTTGCAATCATCGTTCGTTGTGCATTCAGGCTCAACAGGTGCCGCCACACAAGTTCCACTTTCGCACACAGGTTTGCTGGCATCCTGAGCCGTGCAATCGGCATGCGTCGAACAGCTGCCCGGCAAACGGCAGCTTGCATTCACACAAATTTCATTCGATGCACAAGTGCCTCCGCATGCATCAACAGGCGGTTCACCCGGCTTGCACACATTATAATCACACCAAAAACCTTCGCCGCATGCAGGATCACAATGATTTTCACCTAAACAAGCACTGGCTTTGGACGCATAATCCGTCGTCACACAGCCTTCAGCACAATATTTCTGAAAAAGCATGCCGTTTTCATTGCAACGAACCTGAATAGAACCATCCAGACAATATGGAATAAACTCCTCACCACATTGATCACTGCGATCGGTATCTTCCGTGTTCGTACAACCCAAAAAGCTCAGGCTCGAAAGCAACGCAACCAGCATCGAAACCTTCATATATTTACTCGTCATGATGACCTCCACTGTATGGATCTATGCGTACCCACCCTTCTGATGCGTACAAACTTTGACTTGCTCAATTTAGAGGCAAAATTTGCATCAAAATCCATGTCTTGCGCAATATCGCCCCACAATTCATAATCTGTGTGTCTATGAACACTACACTAGCGCACACTAAACCACATCCCACCACATCCTATAACGAGCGACTCCCTGAGAGTCAATATTTTTACCGTTTCAAATGGTATACTTCTAACGGTTAGGCATGGCCGTAAATTCCAAAAACCAAAACAACACATGCCATAAATATTCAATACCTTCGGATGTTTTAAAATAAGATGCAAAGGCACTATTTCGGCCTTCGGCCTTCAATACGTGCCTTAAGCTTCGCCATTTCGGCCTACGGCCAATAGCGAAGCTGCGCCGGCTATGGCGGCCAATTTGCCGCCATACGCCAGCGCAAAAAAATAAAAAAAATGCAAATGACGTTGACCTTCAAATTCAGGTGCTTACCGTCTTGTGTCAGACAGGGAATGAAAGTTCCCAAGGGTTACGGACGCATCAGGCGTCCTTTTATATGCTTATAAATCTGAGCTTTGCTCAAAAAATAATGATTAAGGAGAATCATCATGGGAAAAATCATCGGAATCGATCTTGGTACAACAAACTCTTGCGTGGCCGTCCTCGAAGGTACAGAGCCGAAAGTTATCACCAATGAAGAAGGTGATCGCACCACACCATCCGTTGTCGCTTTTGATGATAAAGGCGAAACCATTGTCGGTCAGTTCGCACGCCGTCAGGCCACGATGAACTATGAAAACACCATTTTCAGCGCCAAGCGTTTTATCGGTATGAACTACGGCGAATGCTCGGATGAAGCCAATCATATGCCGTTCAAAGTTATCCGCATGTCAAACGGCGGCGTCGGCTTTGAATCGCGCGGCAAACAGTTTACACCGCCCGAAATCAGCGCCAAGGTTCTCCAGAAACTGAAACGCGATGCCGAAAAATATCTCGGTCAGCAGGTCACAGAAGCCGTCATTACCGTTCCTGCATACTTCAATGACAGCCAGCGTCAGGCCACCAAAGACGCCGGTAAAATCGCCGGTCTCAATGTCCGCCGCATCATCAATGAACCGACGGCAGCCGCACTTGCTTATGGCCTGGACAAGAAAAAAGACGAAACCATCGCCGTCTATGACTTCGGTGGCGGTACGTTCGATATCTCCATCCTCGAAGTTGGCGACAACGTCGTCGAAGTTATTTCTACCAACGGTGACACCCACCTCGGCGGTGACAACATCGACGAAATCATCATCGACTGGCTCGTCGCTGAATTCAGAAAAGATAGCGGCATCGACGTTTCCAAGGACAAAATGGTCCTCCAGCGTCTCCGTGACGAAGCCGAAAAGGCCAAAAAAGCCCTTTCAACCATGACTTCCACAGATATCAACCTCCCGTTCCTCACCGCTGATGCCACAGGTCCCAAACACCTCAACGTCCGCCTTACTCGCGCAAAATTCGAGGATATGATCTCTGACGTCGTCGCCAAGACCCTCGAACCCTGCAAAAAAGCTCTCCGTGACGCCAATAAGAGCGTCTCCGATATCGACGAAGTCGTTCTCGTCGGCGGCTCCACCCGTATCCCCCTCGTTCAGGCTGAAGTCGAAAAATTCTTCGGTAAACGCAGCAACCACAGCGTCAACCCCGATGAAGTCGTCGCACTCGGTGCTGCCATCCAGGGCGGTGTCCTCGCCGGTGATGTCAAAGACATCCTCCTCCTCGACGTCACGCCGCTTTCGCTCGGTATCGAAACCCTCGGCGGCGTAACCACCAAGCTCATCCCCCGCAACACCACCATTCCTACCCGCAAGAGCGAAATTTTCACCACCGCTGATGACAATCAGACCAAAGTTACCGTCCACGTTCTCCAGGGTGAACGCGAAATGGCCATGCAGAACAGAACGCTTGCCAAGTTCAACCTCGAAGGTATCCCCGCTGCCCCGCGTGGCGTCCCCCAAATCGAAGTCACCTTCGATATCAACGCCGACGGTATCGTGAACGTCTCCGCAAAAGATAAAGCAACCGGCAAAGAACAACGCGTCACCATCGAAGCTTCCTCCGGTCTCAACCAGAACGATATCGATCGCATGGTCAACGAAGCCAAGGAACACGAAGCCGAAGATAAAAAACGTCGCGAAGTCGTCGATGCCCGCAATGAACTCGACTCCTTCATCTTCTCAGCTGAAAAGAGCATCAAGGATTACGGCGATAAACTCCAGCAGTCCGATATCGATGCCCTCAACAAAGCTATCGAAGAAGCCAAGTCCAAAAAAGACAGCGAAGACCTCGATACCCTCAAAGCCGCCAAGGAAAACCTCATGCAGGCTTCACACAAACTCGCTGAAGTCATGTATGCCAACGCCAACGCCCAGGGCGCTGCCCCCGGCGCAGGTGCTGCCCCCGGCGCTGCCAAGAAAGATGATGATGTCATCGACGCCGAATTCGAAGAAAACTAATCCAATGTTTCCCATTGCGCGTTGAAAAATGCGCAGCCTCCAAAAAGCCGCCTTCGAGCGGCTTTTTCGTGTTTTTTGTAGGGCTCCGCCCCACGGTGTACGCAAAATTCTTTTGGGGCTCCGCCCCAAACCCTGCCAAAGCGCTCAGACCCTTGGACCCCGCAATATGGGGCTTTTTTTGCAGGTGTGCCGGGTAATGATTAATGGCATTTTTCGCCGGCTTTTGGACGCAAATTCGAGGACGCAAGGCAGCAAATAGTGAGAAAATGGATTAAAACACATTCACACAAGGTTGAATAGTTGGTAAATTGAGAAGAAGGGGTTCTTTTACGGCAATAAATTTGCCCATATTTTTGGAGCTGCATATATGAAAAAAATTTGTTTATCACTCGTGATGGCTACATTGGGTTTAGGCATGCTCGCTTGTGCCGAAGGCGAATATAACGATCTGATTTGTGATCCAGCCACTTATAAAGCCGAATGCCTAGATACCATTCACTACATGATTTGCGGCGAAGATGGCAAACTCATCGTGCGCGAATGTGCTACGGGACAAGCTTGTTCCGCTGACAATGCCACAGCTGATAATCCCAATCTGTGCAAATAATTTGTATCCAACATTTATGA
>JAGBXG010000161.1 GCA_017629415.1 Pseudomonadota bacterium
AAACGTAATATCTTAAATTTGCCGGTCCATGAGAAAGCATTCATCATGCGTACCAGCGCAACATATCCGCATAACCAGGATTATCGTTACAGCATCCAGCCCATGCACGTTTTCCGGGCATGGCTTGAGCACCCCAAAGGCCGTTCCGTCAAAGCGCTGACCCAGCGCGTACCCGTTGAACATCCAGAGCATTTTCCATTCGTCATCGACGATAAAATGCCCACCCCCTAGGCGCGACGTTTGCAAAGTTCTTTTGGGGCTGAGCCCCAAACCCCGCTAAAGGGGCTGAGCCCCTTTAGAATCCCGCAATATGTGGCGTTTTTCGTGAGTTGAATCCCCTCGTGAGACATCCGATGAAATTATCGATCTTTTTAGCGATTTTTATGCTTTGTCTGTCGGCGACGACAGCTTTGGCTCAGGAACCATGCCCATCCGCCCCGGCCGAAGAACCCAAAGTGGCCGATCCTAACGAAAAATGTAAACCTGAACTCGGAGAAACTGCACCTGTTCTGTTCGTTTTTCCCGAAGATACCAAGAAAACAGAGCCTGAAACCAAGTCTGATGACACCCCAAATCAGCCGGATTCTGCTGCCAACAACACGGAAAAAAAAAGCCTTTAGAAACGGTTAAAACACCCCAGGAACGTCCAGTGCCCCAGACTTGCACGTACTCTGCCTATGCCTGGGACACCCGAAAAAAACGTTCCACACAACATTTTACGGTTTCTAAACCTTATCATGAAGTGACAGATGAGGAACGCGACCCCCATGTGCCGGCCTGCACCGTTTGCCGTGAAGATCAGGTCAGTATCGATCCCAAAGCTTTGGGTATTTCACATGATTCAATCATGATTTGTCATGTCTATGCCGAACAAATTCAAAAAGCTCTCCAGCAAATTGCTGCCAGCGGCCAGTTTGATATCGAAAAACTCGAAGGCTACCGCCCCGGCAAAACTCGCGGGAAAATCGATGAAAATGGCTTGAGAACCCAATGGAGTCAGCACAGTTTTGGGACAGCTATCGATATCAATGCACATAAAAATGCCATTTACAGCCATTGCCCCAACAAATTGACGGCGAAAGCTGAAGAAGTCAAATCGTGTAAAAAAGGCATCGGCGGTGCCTGGCAACCCGAAAAATACCCGCGCTTATCGATAACTAAAGACAACATTGTCTATCAAGCTATGACAAAATTCTGGAAATGGGGCGGCGAAATCGATGGCACTACCAAAGATATCATGCACTTTTCTATCACCGGGTATTAGTATCATGGGAGCGTTTTTCGCAAATCAGCCGGATATTATGCCGAACAAATTTAGGGCCTGCCCGAACCCACACGGTATACGCAAAGTTCTTTAGGGGCTCCGCCCCAAACTACGCCAAGAAGGCTGAGCCCCTTGAACCCCACAATAAATTGAACGTTTTCATGGGTAATACGGGTACTGTTGACTTGCGTTTAGGATGCGAAATGGAACCCTGTATCCCATTCCGCATCCCGGCACCTTGCCACTTCGTCAGTCATTTGTGACTTTGCGTACGCCAGTGCTCCTGTATCCCATTCAGCGAACTGAAATACTCTCTTATCATGCATTATCCCTCGATTTTGATTTTGCCATTGCCGATGGCTGTATTCTCGGCACTGCATCGCATTTATGGTCCAAAGAAGACAATCCAAATGACGGATCAATGGGCTCATAAACTCCTGACCATCCGTAAAACACGCAGGATAGGCATAGAGCCGGAAGATTTGGGGTTCGAACTCAAACTCTTGCACAAACTGATGCCGAAACCCTATCTGGCATGTTTCGAACAAGCGTGTGCCTTTCAATTATGGCTTGCATGTCATGGTCAGCCCGCACGCGTGTGCATCGGCAAACGCATGGAAAACGATGAACTTCTCATGCATGCCTGGCTTGAAACAGAACCGGAACCTTTTTTTTATGATGCAAGATTTCAAGAAATTGCTTGGGACAAGGGAAACACTTAGGTAATCTCTGAACAATTGATTTTTACGTATGTGGGGGGCCAAGCCCCCTACGCCGCTATTTGCAAGCAAATACGCGGCTACCCCCGATGCGGGGCTA
>JAGBXG010000162.1 GCA_017629415.1 Pseudomonadota bacterium
GGGCAACGCCCCGGCAGGGGGCAACGCCTCAAATGATAATCACGATCGGAAACATGCAGACAGAATTTGCGGAGCTGCAAGCAGGGCTGCACTGCGTTTCGAGCGTGATATGGCTGTATAAAGCATGTTGGCGCTGAGTAAGGGAGAGGGATAAGGCGACAGAATAATCAAGACATGATCATACTGTGAGCCTTGGGATTTGTGAACCGACATGGCAAATGCAGGAATGATTTGCGGCACTTGTTCAAGTGAAAAAAGATCAAATCGCGGTTTGTCTGTTTGGGAATGCTCTGAATCTGCACTAGGAAATGCAACATATTTATGATGACTTTGATCTTGAATAATAAGACCTGTCTCGCCATTAAAATGCTGAATTTGATACGAATTTTGGGTCAGAAGTACGAGACATCCGAGGGGAAGTTGAGCTGACTTGCTGTCTGCTTTGAGTTGCAATTGATGTATCAAATAACGATTAAATGCAGATGCACCAAAGCTGGAGCGGTTCATCGGTGTCAGCAGGCGAAATTTTTCAAGATGTGTGAAAACTTTGAACAGAAGCTCTTCGTCATGAGGTGCAATGCGGTTGTCCTGTATTGGATAGGGATGATGCAAAACATGAGTCAGAGATGAAAATTCGCTTGAGGATTGCGTCTCCGCCCAAGTTTTTTGGATTTGCTGGATCCAAATATCAAGGGCGTTTTGGGTTTGTGTCATATCATTGCAATACTCGAAATCTTCAAAATTGAATTCAGCAGGCGCTTTAGGTGTGAGGCGTTGAAAAGCTGGTTCGCCTTGGGATTTTGCCATAACGGCGTTTTGAATATTGAAAATATGGTTGGCTTTGTCAGTGTCTTTGGCTTGAATACGATAATTTTTGGTCAGTTTGACACAGCTTTGAGCAAGTTTGTCGGCAAAAATGTCGGTCATTGTTTCCTGGCTTGGGCTGACCAGGGCTTCAAGCAGATTGCCACTGTCAACAGGAGGGAGTTGTTCGGGATCGCCGATGAGAATAAGCCTTGTTTTTTCAGAAACCGCGCGAAGCAGGCTGACTGCCAAATCGAATCCGAGCATGGAAAGTTCATCGATAATGATGAAATCGGCTTGTATGGGGTTTTGAGCATCGAACGGACTCATGCTGTTGGGACGCAGTTGCAGTAGACGGTGCAAGGTCTGTGGTGTCGGAATGCCTGGGATTTGTATGGATTCCCCCATCCGGCGTGCGGCTTTGCCTGTCGGGGCTGACAGCAGAATGCGTTCAGGGGCAATCTTGAGGTCGTGGACGCTGATTTCCAGAATTTTTTGAATAATAGAAGTTTTGCCTGTGCCAGGACCGCCGGTAATGACGGTTAAAGGGCAGGACAGAGCCTTGCTGACAGCCTTGACTTGTGCCTCATGCAGCTGGTGTGGAGTACCGTCAATCACAAGATTTTGCAGGTTTTCCTGAGCAAATGCCGGCACCGAAAATGAGGGAAGGGCAAGGCGACGGCCCAGGATTTGAGCCATCTCTGTTTGGATGGCAAACATGCGCGGTGTCGTCAGGCTGCTGCGGACTTTGACAAGACACGGAGACAGAAGGCTTGAACGTTGAAGGGATGCAGCATGAGGGGACGGGTGAAAGAGAGAAGCAATATCTTCTAAAGTACCGGAAAGGGCTTGATGGCACTGCGCATCATGAATCACTTGTACGCATGGGGCGTTGTTAAGCCATTGTTGCATGCGGCTGGCAGAGGGTAGGGCATGGCATGTTGGAGGCTGCATTTCGAGCCAGCGCAAAAAATAAGCTTGAATTTCAGAAACAGATAGGGAGGCATGACCAGACCAA
Source organism: Pseudomonadota bacterium (assembly GCA_017629415.1). The sequence goes on from JAGBXG010000162.1 coordinate 1,823, forward strand.
AAATGGTCAAATAGCGCACACAGCGTATAAAATGCTGTGCATGCGTCTTCATGGGAGGGGGGCATGCTGCGGAGGCATTCCATGGCCAGTTGCTGAAGCTCAGGCTCTGTGGTGATGTCATGGCATGAGTCCGTAATGGCCTGGAGCCATGTGGCCGGTGCCGGGGATGCTGTGATGTCGAACATGGTGTGAAGCAGTTCGCGGGCGTATCCTGTCCAAGGGTATATCATGAGCGGTCTCGTTAAACTGCGTGGCAGTGGAAAAGCATTTCAAAGGTAAATCAAACCTCATGCTGAATCTTTGAACAGCGTATCACAATTGAACGATTTCGGGTATCTGAGTCAGAAAAAATGGCGGGCCGTATGTCAATAGGCACGCCTCGACGCGTATGCCGCTGAAGCGGCATAGCGGCGAAAACAATAAAAAAACAGATGATTTTATGTTAGAAACATGCAGTTTGCTGGGGGGGGGCAACGATAAAACGATAAAAGGATATCAAATGATAAGATTGATTTTGCTTTTGATGCTTCTTTTCATGATTTTTCTTCTGATCATGATGATAAAGCGATACCGCCGTTGTCCGGCAGACAAATTAATGGTGGTTTACGGCAAAGGAACGGGAAATCAGGCGGCGCGCTGTTATCACGGCGGTGCGGTGTTCGTTTTTCCGGTCGTTCAGGATTACGATTTTATTGAGTTAAAACCTTATACGATTGAAAAAACGCAAACGGTTCGGGCATCGGGGAATGTGCCTTTTCAGCTGTCCCTGCGGGCAGTTGTCGCTGTTTCAGACGATGAAGAAATTATGCAGAATGCCGCTGAACGTCTTTTGGGATTGGAACGTGAAGAAATTTCAGAACTTGCGGCCGAGGTGATTGGCAACAGTGTGCAGACGGCAACATCAACGTCGACATTCGATGAAATCAGCCGCGAACAGGATCAATATGAAGACAGCCTGCGGTTTGAAATCGACAGTCAATTGCGAAAACTTGGGATGCATGTGATAAGTTTCAGCATTCACAGCATTCAGGCCGGGGAAGGAAATGGGACTGGTCAAACGGCTGAATCAGAACGTCAGAAAACCGATAGCTTTCCAAAACAGGAATATGGCAAATCGGACACAGACACGGCATGCCGTGTAGCGCACGTATGATAAGAATCGAAAATATTGAACAAAATCATTTGCTAAATCAAATATGTGGTTAAAAGAAAACGTGTTTGAACCTTAACGGAGGGGAATCATGGATTGGTTTGAAGCACTTGCACTTCCTGGACAGATTGTTTGTGGCATCGGCATATTTTCAACACTTTTCTTTATCGTTAAAGTTGTGTTGATGTTTATCGGTATTGGCATGGATACCGATGGCATGGATGCCCTGGATGCCGATGTCGATGGTTTGGATGCCATGGATGGTGTGGATGCCATGGATGGTGTGGATGCCATGGATGGTGTGGATGCTGTGGATGGTGTTGACGCTGTGGATGGTGCCGATGGTGCCAATGTGGGAGTGGCGGATGCCCTCGACACGCTTGATGTCGCATCAAACGCATTTGATAATTTGAAATTGTTTACCTTCCAGGGCTGGATGGCATTTCTATCGATTGGCTCATGGAGTGGTTTGTATGCCCATCATGTCAGCAACATGGTTTGGGTCGGTATTCTTGTCGGTCTGGTGGCTGGCTTTGCGATGATGTTTGTTTGTGCTTGGGTGATTCGCGCATTGTTCCGGCTGCAGTCAAGTGGCACTGTGAACATGAAGAAAGCAATCGGCTGCATCGGAGAGGTGTATTTGACCGTTCCGCCCAAAGAAACAGGGTGCGGTAAGATTAATGTTGTGCTCAATGGCGGCCTTCGTGAATATGATGCCATCTGTCTGGATGACAAACCTATTGAATATGGGGTTCGCGTACGCGTGGTAGGTATGACGGACGATGAGGTGATGGTCGTGCAGCGCGAGTCAGAAGAACTGGCTTAATGTTTCTTTTATGGGAAGGGGGCTGCGGCCCC
>JAGBXG010000163.1 GCA_017629415.1 Pseudomonadota bacterium
CCTTGAGCTCCTTGGTGGGGTCCGGGGCAAAGCCCCTTTTTGCTCGCCCTTTGGCGCGCTTTCTTCGTCAGCTTCGTCATTTCAGTCGGTCACGTGCGCTAGCACGCTCCCTCCCTTCATTCCTTGCTTCCTCGAAATCACATCCAAATGGCGGCAAAAAAACAGTTGTATTCACGAATCGTTAAGCCCCGGCAGGATTCCAAAGGGCAGCGCCCTTTGGCGAGGTTTGGGGTGGAAACCCCAATAAAAAAACTAATCTTTATAGGCGTCGCCGGCGGCTTCGATGGCATCGACGATTTGGACGTAGCCGGTGCATCGGCAGAGGTTATTGGCGATAGCTTTACGGATTTCATCGCGGCTGGGGTGATGGTTTTGCATGAGCAGTGCGTGAGCGGTCATGACCATACCGGGGATGCAGTAACCGCACTGGATGGCGCCTTTATCGACGAAGGACTGCTGGAGGGGATGCAGTTTGCCTTCTTCGCCTTTGAGTCCTTCGATGGTCAGAACTTCTTTGCCGGCGGCATGTTTAAGCTGGCGGCGGCATGCGCGCATGGGTTTGCCGTCGATGAGGACGACGCAGGCGCCGCAGATACCGACGTGACAGCCGTTTTTGGTGCCGGTCAAGTCGAGGTCTTCGCGCAAGAATTCGAGGAGCTCGTCATCCTGACGGGCATCGTCCACAATATGTTTGATTCCGTTGACTGTAATTTCCATATATTTCTATTCCATATCATGAAGTTTTGAAGCAAAAAACGGAGGGGATGCCGGTTGGGCGTTTCGGGCAAAGCCCGCATCGGGGGTAGGCGCGTATTTGCGCAGCAAATAGCGCCGTAGGGGGCTTGGCCCCCCACCAATTATATATGGGCAACTGCCCCACACGCCCTTTGAATCCAGCCTGAAACCTACCTTAGATCATCACCTTGACGGGCTGATGCTGGCAGCGTTTGCCGGTGGCATGATACAACGCATTGGCCACTGCCGGCGCCATCAGTTCGAGGGCGGGCTCACCAATGCCTTTTGCCTTGGATTCGGACATCGGATCGGGATTTTCGACGATTGTGACGATGAAATCGGGCAATTCGTTGGCTTTGGGCACTTTATATTTGCCCAGATTGAGGTTGGTGATTTTGCCGTCTTTGATGCCGAGGTCTTCCATCGTGCCGTAGCCGAAACCTTGCGCCATACCGCCATAAATCTGTCCGAGGACGAACGGACGATTGACGGCCTTGCCGACATCGTGCGTGGCAGCAGCGTTGAGGAGGCGGATTTTGCCGGTTTTGGGATTGATGGCAATTTCGGCGGCCTGGCAGCCATAAACCCATGTGAAATAGGCCTTGCCGTGACCGGTTTCTTCGTCCCAGGAGACGTCTTTGACCTTGAAGGTGGCCTGTGCGTAGGGGTGTACGAGGCGGCCATACAGCTTGCCGACGGCGGCATCCCAGGTTAGGGATTTTCCGTTGGGAGCGGTCAGGCAGTCATTGGCAAAGACGACTTCTTCGGCCTTGCAATCGAGATCGCCGCACAGGGCTTCGGAGATTTGAGCTTTAATCTTGTTACAGGCCAAGACGACGGCGCTGGTGCCGACGATGGTGCCTCGCGAGGCAACGGTTGTACCTGAATCGGGAATGCTGGAGGTGGAGCCACGGCGATATCGGATGCGTTCGCGTTTGACCCCGAGATATTCGGCGGCCGTCAAGATCATGGCACTTTCGGAGCCCTGACCATTTTCGTGAATACCCGTTTCGACCAAAATGGAGCCGTCATACTGGCAGTTGATGATGGCGGCGCACATGTCGGGACCTTCGGCGCCCAGGCTCATGCCGCGATAACTCATGGCCACGCCGATACCATAATATTCGCCGTCTTCATTGAGATTGCCGTAAGTATTGTTTTTGCGTTTTTCGAAATAACCGATTTTTTCGAGTGTCGTGTTCAGCACCTGTTCCATGCTGACGGTGTGGTTATTGAGCACCTGCTGCGTGATCGTCGTCGAGCCCTGGCGCACCATATTGATGCGACGGAAATCGATTTCATCGATATTGAGTGCGGCGGCAGCTTTTTCGACCATCTGTTCGACGATAAAGTTCATCTGCGGCGAACCGAAACCACGGAATGCGCCGGTAAAGACATTATTCGTGTGAACGCCGTAAACGTCGCAATGGACATTGGGCACGACATAGGGGCCGCAGCACTGAACGGTGGAGCGCCAGGTGACCCAGGGGGTGACGGAACAATAGGCGCCGCCATCGGCAAAAACCTTGATATCGCAGGCTTTGATATGGACGTCTTTGCTCAACCCCATCTTATAATAAACTTTATAAGGATGGCGTTTATAGCTTTCTTTCATCGACCATTCGCGATCATACGTGAGCTTGCACGGACGGTTGGTGAGACGTGCGCACAGCGCCGCTCTGGCCGCCACAATCGCCGCCGTATCATCTTTGCCGCCAAATCCGCCGCCGACCGCGATCGTGTACACTTCCACATTCGCAAAGGGTTCGCCCAAAACACACGACGTAAAACGACGCGCCACAAACGGATGCTGCATGGAGCCATAAATGCGAATCACGCCGTCATCATCGGGCACGGCAACGCTCGATTCGGGCTCGATATAGGCATGTTCCTGATGGCTGGTCGTAAAGATTTCATCCAAAACCAAATCACAATCGGCAAACGCGGCCTTTGCATCGCCGGTACGTACTTTATGATGGTTAATCAGGTTGGTGCCTTTATCGGGATGAATCAAAAATTCATCTTTGAATCCTTCTTCGGGATCGAGAATATGGGGCAGCACTTCGAGGTCAGCGCGCACGAGTTTGGCGGCTTCCAGCGCCTGTTTGCGCGTCTCGGCCACGACGAGTGCAATGACATCGCCCTGCATGCGAATGCGATCGCCTGCCAAAATGCGGTAATCGCGTTGAATCTGACCAAACACGGGAACGCCAGGCGCATCTTTCGCCGTCACAATGCGCACCACACCGGGCATCTTTGCCGCTTCTTCCGTATGCACGCACTTGATTTCCGCGCTGATTTCATCCGTGTAAACCGGCACCACGTGCAGCATATTATGGAATTTATAGTCATCCGCATACTTCGCACGGCCCGTCACTTTTGCCACAGCATCATTACGCCAGGCTTTTGTCTCAGTCACTGTCATGCAACCTCCTTCCTTTCGCATGGTCATCATTATTGCAGGCAAAATCCTGCCACAAATTATCATCCATAACAGATTTGCCGCATTTTTTTGATAAAATTCAACAAAAAATCGACAAAACTGCACCTGCTACTTCATCACAGCTCATCAGTTGATATCCATTAAATTAGTATATGTTGATATCGTATATCAATATCTATAAACTTCGTTTTTAATATTTTCTTTTGAGCTCCGGCTATGCTTCGCATACGCCTCCGCGAGTCGCGGCTATCGCTGAAGCGATACGCCGCGCCGCCGTCGCTATGGCTTGCGCCATACGCGCCGGCATTGCTATCGTTTGCCCACATAAAACCTTCATCATCAAAATTGCCTCTGATTTCGCGCTTGTTTTATCAAACATAGCAATATTCAATCTCCATGAGCATTTTGAACTTCAAACACATTTTCCCATTCTTTCTTACTGTTTTCAATTTCTGCTTGGTGATTGAGAAGTATTTCCATGGCATGGGTCAGCCCCAAGCTAAAAGCATGAGAAGAATCTCCCCCAAAAGTATGGCACAATTCGTGAATATAAGTGGCCAGTGCATCGTAAAAAGCAGTTTTCCTGAATATTGATTTTTTCAAATATATCATACCAATATCATAACGAATGGAAAGAGAACACTTGTTGATGAGTGTACGATGACGTTTAAATACCAAAGCCATACCATGATAAATCGCTTTTTCATTGGTAATCAATTTACGTTCTGGCCAATCTTTAAAAATGAAAAAACCACAATAGATATTTTGAGTAAGTTTTTCTAAAATTTCAAAACATTGATTCTCTACAGGATGCGTTACACTGTCATCAATGACAAAACCACCATGTTCTTCGCAAAATTCCTCAAGCGTTGGATACGATAATTTTTGAAAAGTATCCTTAACCATAAGATATTTTTCATCCTGTGATTCAATCCACGATTTTGCCTGACTTCGCTTGTTTTTTTCCTGAATTGATTTGATACGTTTCAAACATAATAAATTAGGATACATGGTGCGAAACATATTGGTGTGTACCATGGATTGACTGATATTATAAATAAGACTGTCTACCGTTGGACTCCAACTATGAATACAATATGGTGTTGGTTTATACGAATTCCAATAACGACGCATTTTAATCAATACAAATAATGAAGCTGCAGGATCTAAATAATATGACAATTTATGAAAAATACTGACAACATCAAAAGAATATAGTCCTTTTCTCTCTCTGTCCTCTTTTTTATAATGGTGCAAACAAACGATTAAATCAAAAGGATTTGTCCCAAGCATCTGGTATGCGCAAAACACTGCACCTTTGCGACCATAATCGCTCACATACGGCAGTCCTTTATGAATCGGTTTTTTACTTCTTTTATAGACTGCACCATATTTACTTTCCCAAATTTTATCCCCAAACATAGGGTTTTCTGGATAATAAAAGCTTTCAAGCACAGTTTGGAATGTCTCATAATCACATGGATTGATTGAAGACAAAATAAGCTTGCTCCCTCTATTGTTTTGGGTTTTATGAACATGATACGCCAACATATTTACAATCTGGTGATCTATCGTTTGTTCCTGGGTGATGACTTTTAATTTCCAATCACCTGAATGCATTTCAACATTCCAGCTGCAATCTCTTAACGCACATAAGGATGCGATTTTAAATCCTTCGCCAAAATATCCCGCATATTGAGCCGAATTTGATGTTTTCGTAGAAGCTCCAATATGAAGTAACCACTCATAACTAAATTCAACATCATCAATATACATGGTTAATTGACGCTTTTTGATATCATAATGATATTTAAACTTACTGTTCCATTGATTTGCTCCAACTGAATCGTAAAAGTTTTGAACGAAATCTCTTAAAATACTATATCTGTTCCAACAAACAGGATATGTCATTACAATATTAAGAGGGATGATCTTTCCAGATTTGGGAATTTGTGATGCCATGAGGATACCTTTTGAAACGAGTGACAATGATAACGTATATAAAAATACCTAAGAAATTGAGAATGCTCACCTTCTCAATCCTTCATGGCAAATTGATTTCGCTCGCTTGCATACACACTGTCAAGACTTTTATTCACATAAAAAGAACAAATTTTTATGTGAATAAAAACTCAAGCAAATCAGACTGTTGGTAATATCAGTCAATGTGTAAAAAGCTTACTTTGAAACAAGTTCTCTTCAAGATGAGGTGAAATGATGTTTGTTCACTGGATGCCCCATTTTTTGCGAACATTTATGGCTCAGCACCAGGTTCTGCTGCAGAGCCCCAAAAATAAAAAAAGCCGGGCGTATGCGTCAGCATAGCCCGGCTGATCGGCTGCGTATTCGGGCTTTGCCCGAATAGCAGACGTTTTGAAGGTTAAATGGCCCTTATTTCGGCATGACGGCTTTGTAATCGGCTTCGATTCTGGCTTTGAGCGCGCTGATGACATCGTCGAGGGCGACTTTGGTGTTGTCTTTTTCGGCGCGGTGTTTGAGTTCAACGAAGCCTTCTTTGAGGTTACGTTCGCCGACGGTGATGCGATAAGGCACGCCAAGGAGGTCGTCGTCTTTGAATTTGACGCCTGCGCGAACGTCGCGGTCATCGTAGAGCACTTCGATACCGGCGGCGGTCAGATCGGCGTAGAGTTTTTCGGCGGCAGCAACGACGGTTTCACTCTTCATGAGCATCGGGGCCAGGATGACTTGATAAGGCGCAATGACGGTAGGCAGGTTGATACCGTTTTCGTCGTTGTATTGCTCAATCGCGGCAGCCAAAACACGCGTCACGCCGATGCCGTAGCAACCCATGACGCACGGATGTGAAGCACCTTCGGCGTCGAGGTAGGTGGCGCCCATCGGTTCGCTGTATTTGGTGCCGAGCAGGAAAACGTGACCGACTTCAATGCCACGGAATGTCTGGAGGGGCTTGCCGCAGTGCGGACAGGCGTCGCCTTCTTGGGCCAAAATGAGATCAGCTGTGGCGTCAACTTTGAAATCACGACCAGGTTCAACATGAATGAAGTGGTGATCCGTGTGGTTGGCACCCGTGGCGCAGTCGTGCATGCGCATGACATCTTCATCGGCCACAACTTTGACACCTTTGAGACCGCAAGGACCGGCAAAACCGGTGTCGGCATCGGTGACGCGCTTAACGGTGGCTTCGTCGGCAAGCAAAAGAAGCTGGCAGCCCAAGAGCTTGGCAAGCTTGATTTCGTTGATGGCACGGTGACCTTGAATCAGGACGACAACGGGTTCATTGTCGGCAAGATAGACAAGGGTCTTGATGAAACGATCGGCCGGCAAGCTGAGGAATGCAGAGATTTCTTCGATCGTGCGCGCATTCGGCGTGTGAACTTCTTCTTTAGCGGCATCGGTCGGAGCGGCAAATTCGGTGCTGCGGCGGACATCAGCTTTTTCTTCGTTGGCAGCATAACCACATTCTGAACAAGCCATGATGCGGTCTTCGCCCGTCTGTGCCAAAACCTGGAACTCGTGGCTGTGAGAACCGCCAATGTTGCCGGAATCGGCTTCGACCGCGCGGAAAGCCAAACCACAACGCGTAAAGATACGCGAATAGGCATCGTACATTTTTTTGTAGGATTCTTCGGCTTTTTCATAGCTGACATCGAACGAATAACCGTCTTTCATCAGGAATTCACGACCGCGCATGAGACCCGCGCGAGGACGGAGTTCGTCACGGAATTTGACCTGCATCTGATACAGATTAATCGGCATCTGACGATAGGAACGGACATGGCGTCTGGCAAGATCGGTCACGCCTTCTTCATGCGTTGGGCTGAGGCAATATTCCTGATCTTTGCGATCCTTGAAACGAAGCAGTTCTTTGCCATAGTGATCCCAACGGCCGGACTGTTTCCAGATTTCGGCAGGCTGAACCATGGGAAGAAGGATTTCTTGAGCACCGGCTGCATTGAGTTCTTCGCGAACGATCTGGGCGATTTTCTGAACACAACGATTGGCAAGCGGCATTAATGTATAAATACCGGCGGTGAGCTGTTCAATATAACCGGCGCGAAGCATCAGCTGATGACTGGGCAGCTCGGCATCAACGGGGGTTTCTTTGCGTGTCGGAATAAGTGCTTGTGAATAACGCATGATAAAATCCTATGAATCTAAAAGGTTTTTGTGAGGCGAAGCCCCACTCCCCGCCGGGGCTTTTCCCCGGACCCCACCAAAGGAGCTGCTCTCCTTTGAAATCCTGCAATATTTTAGCGGTTTTCGTGGGTTGAACGGATACTGTTTACTGACGTTAAGACGAAATGGAATCTCGTATTTCATTCCGCTGTGGATTCCAAGGGAATGAGTCCCTTGGAAAGGTTTGGGGCAGCGCCCCAAAAGAAGTTTGCGTACACCGGATGGCAGCAAAAATTAGTATCTATAGCCATCGGGCTTGTAAGGTCCTTCGATGGTCACGCCAATATAATCGGCTTGTTTTTGGGTGAGCTGGGTGAGATTGACACCAAAAGCCTTGAGGTGGAGGCGTGCGACGCGTTCATCGAGGTGTTTGGGCAAAACGCGGACGGTTTGACCATATTTTTCGGCGTTTTCGTTCAAATCGAGCTGCGCCAGCACCTGGTTGGTGAATGAGTTGGACATCACGAACGAGGGATGGCCGGTGGCACAGCCGAGATTCACAAGACGGCCTTCGGCAAGAATAATAATGGTGTGGGCTTTGACATCACCATGGGCTTTGAATGTCCATTCATGAACCTGGGGCTTGAGCTGGACTTTTTCGACGAGCCCTTGCTGACGCATGGCTTCGAGGCCGGCCATGTCGATTTCATTGTCAAAGTGAC
>JAGBXG010000164.1 GCA_017629415.1 Pseudomonadota bacterium
AACCGACTCCTTCCAACCCCGCGCTCATGGAACATAGCGATGTCCAGACCTTCTTCCATGAATTCGGACACCTCCTGCATCAGCTCTTCGCCGGCCGTCACCACTGGAATAAACAGTCCGGCATCAACTGCGAATGGGACTTCGTCGAAGCTCCGTCACAGCTGTTCGAAGATTGGGCTTGGGAATACGATGTCCTCAAAATGTTCGCCGTCAACGACAAGGGCGAAGTTATTCCGCAGGATCTCGTCGAAAAAATGAAAAAATCAGATGCTGTCGGTAAGGGCGTCCTCAATATGCGTCAGATTTCTTACGCCGCCCTTTCATACGACTATCATGCCGGCAACCCCGAAGGTATCGATCTCCTGGCTCGTCAGAAAGAAGTTTTTGCCAAGTATTCGCCCTTCAAAGCCTATGATAATGACTATACCTTTGCCAGCTTTGGCCACCTCAACGGCTATTCCTCCATGTATTATACCTATATGTGGTCGCTCGCGATTGCCAAAGACCTCGCCATTCCATTCCACAAAAAAGGCCTCATGACCGTCGAGACAGCTCGCAGTTACCGAGAAAATATCCTCTCTGTCGGCGGCGCACAGGATGCCAAAGATATGGTCAAGAATTTCCTGGGCCGTGAATACAATCTCGATGCCTTTAAGGCATGGCTTGCGGAATAAACCTTGCTGAGCCTCATTGACATACTGATAGTTGCCGCCTTTCTCATCGTGACGCTTGCCATTGGCGTTTTGATGAAACGTCATGACCGGACGGCGGCAGGCTATCTGCTCGGCGGCAGGGCTTTGACCCTGCCTGCGTTCATCGCCACAACAGTTTCCACGTGGTATGGCGGCATTCTGGGCGTCGGCGAATATGCCTGGACCTATGGCATATCCAACTGGATTGTCTTTGGGGTGCCTTATTACGTCGGTGCGTTGCTTTTTGCCTTGCTGTTCAGCAGACGCGCCCGGGCCGGCGACTGCCTCACGATACCGCATCGCTTCGAATCGCATTATGATCGGCATTCGGCGCGGTGTGCCGCCATTCTCATCTTTCTGACGACAGTTCCAGGCGCATATATGCTCATCATGGGCACGCTTTGCGCCTTGAGTTTTGGCATTTCTACCACAGCCGGCATCGCCATGACCGTCGTCTTTGTCGTTCTCTACCTATGGCGCGGCGGATTTGGGGCCGTCGTCAAAACAGATGCCGTTCAATTCCTGCTCATGTTCGGCAGTTTTGCGCTTTTAACCGCCTGGCTGCTGCTGGGGCAGGGCACAGATGTCCTGGCACCCCTTCCCGAATCGCATCTCGATCCGACGGGCGGTCAGCCAATCGCCAGTATTTTGGTCTGGTACGTCATCGCGCTTTCTACATTGGCAGAACCCAACTTTTTTCAGCGTGCTTTTGCGGCCAAAACCCCCGAAATCGCACGTAATGGCTTGCTCATCAGCATTGCCTGCTGGCTGCTGTTCGACATCATGACGACAATTTGCGGTCTTTATGCGCGCGCATTGCTGCCAAATCTCGAAAATCCGATGTATGCATTTCCCGCACTGGCCACAAAAGTGCTGCCTGTCGGGCTAATCGGCATTTTTTTTGCGGGACTTTTTGCGACCGTTTTATCGTCGCTCGATTCTAATCTTTTTACCTCGGCGACGACGATGGGGCGCGATTTATGGCCGCCCAAGCTGGCACCCTCATGGAGCGACGAGCGCAAAACACGGCTAGGCATTGTCATTTCTGCGCTTTTGGCGGCAGGCATTGCCTGGGCTGCAGGTTCGGTCATCAGCATTTGGAAAATCTTTGGGTCTGTTTCGGCGGCGGCTTTGCTCATTCCGATTCTGACAACATGGTATCCGCGTCTGAAAATTTCTAACGGCGGTGTCATGATCGTTATGATTCTGAGCGCGTTCACGACGATGGCATGGTTTGCCGCCAAACCTATCTTTGGAAGCTATCCGTTTGATTTAGAACCACTTTTTGCAGGCGGATTCGTTTCTATGTTTTGTTATAGCATCGATCGTATTCGCCTTTGGCGCCGAGGCCAACAGAACGACAAAACGGAAGCTTGTTAACTATATATATTTATTGGGGCAGGGGGATGCCCCCTACGGTGCTATTTGCGCGGCGTATGGGCGGCCGAAGGCCGTTCATAGCCCGCGCAGCGCATGGCGTATGACGCGAAGCGGCATAGCATGCGCGCAAATACGCACCTACCCCCATCCGTCGCTATTTGCTGCGCAAATACGCGCCGGAACACCTGCCTCATGCCAATAATATAGAAATGCAATCGCGTAAAATCCGGGAATATTGGGGCAAAAAACTGCGTTTATGCTAAAATTTGGCGTAATTTGTCCAAAAATGAACTGTTTTGGTTTAAAAAAGGGCGAAAATTATGCATTTCTACAAGAATGCGTATGACTATTTGCTTGACGAATAACGGGCTCAACCGTTATTTTCGAAAATGTTCTGACAAAACGCAGACGCGTGTTGTCTGTCTAAACTCCCTCTTCTTTGGAGAATTTATTATGACGAAAAGCTTGATGAAAGGTGAATTGATTGATGCCGTGTGCGCGAAAGTTGAAGGTCTGAAGAAAAACCAGACTGGCGAAATCGTGGATGCTGTTTTTGCTATTCTCGGCGAATCCATCTGTGAATGTGGCCGTTTTGCTTATCCTGGTTTTGGTGTTTTCACCGTGAAAGAACGTGCTGCTAAGAATGGCCGCAATCCGCGCACGGGCGAACCCCTTTATGTTCCTGCTTCCAAGGCAATTTCTTTCAGAATGGCTCCGAAACTTAAGACCGTCCTGAATCCTTGCGAAAAGGCCGAAGAAGTGAAAGAAGAAGTGAAAGAAGAAGCCGCTGCTAAGAAATGCTGCAAAAAATCCTGCAAAAAAGACGGCGAAGCTAAGAAAACCGCCAAGAAAAGCAAGAAGTAATTCATAGCTTATTCAAGCTTAAAGCGTCGCACTTGCGGCGCTTTTTTTTATTCTATGAAATCTGAGGCATGATCATGAAATCTATGAATTGTATTCTATGGATAATATTTACATGTATATTTTGCTGCATATCATGTGAGTTTAAAACTTCAGAAAAGCAGTATGATTTAGAAACAACTGCGAATCATGAAGCCCAAAAGCGTACGGCTGATATGCTCAATAACATGAATAAGGCAAATCAGGCACAACGCGATGAAGCTCGTCAAATCATGAAAGATGCGAATCCATAATAATATTTTATATCATTGTTATGTTTTTGTTTGATATAAAGTGTGGCAATCGGTTGGAATTTTAAATTCTATGACACACACCATCTTCATGAAATATAAGTTAATAGAATGTTGATGCGTCTCTATGCTGTTTGCTGCAGATAAAGAATGTCCCTGGTTTTATAACAAGGCTTCATGGTGTGTCATGAAGCCATAAATTGGGTTAAAAAATAGGGATAATGGGGGCTGATGTTATGAAATTACAGGCTGTCCCAGCGTTGAGCGAGTCTGGCTTTTCGTGCTTCTCTGTCGAGGATGGCGCGTTCATCTTCGGCAGCACGTAAAATGGCAAGTTGTGACCAATATTTTTCAATCATGCCCGGGGGATATTTTCCATCGATAAATCTGGCGGGTGTTTTATAGACGACCTCGATAGGTTGGATATTTTCATTTTTAATAAATTCACAGATACGTTCTGAGATTACAGCGAGTTTTGCGGCAATGGCCGTATTTCCATCTAAGGTTTTGCCTGCGCCGTCTAATGAAATATCAGAGTTCCACCAGTCATTCATATTTTCTAAGAGTGATGTGCGAATATCTTCAGCCAATTTTTTGCCGAATGCGGCGACATGTTCTTTGAATTCTGCAAGTTCAGCATCCGATTTTTGTTCGGAGAAGTCGACATCTTCAATAAAAGCACGTCGAATTTGTTTCAGGGCATAATCAGGCAGATCATTTGAGATCAGATTGACAAATTCTGAGATCTGAAGCTGCAGTTTCGCTTTGATGGATTCAATCTGCTCGTCAAGTTGTTCGAGTGTTTTATCTGACATGTGAATTCTCCTTTAAAAAAACGTTATCAGTCTATTCGACCGATACAAGTATAAATATTGAATATGCGCATGGGGAGAATTTATCAAGTGTGGTATGATGAAAAAAGGTTATGATACTGATATTGGCTCGAGCCATGTCATGGATGATTTTCACTTTGCTAAACACAAATATAGAAGAAAACAATGATTTTTACGATTGCGATTGAACCGGACATCAAACTGATTGAGCGATTGACGTTTTTGCAGGAAGATTTGGGTAAAATTTTAGCCACTCGCGGGGCCGATTCACGTTGGACACGCCCTGAATTTTTGCATGTTCCCATCGTTTATCTTGGCATGCATGATGAGGCTGAAATTCCAGAGTTTAATCAAATCATGCGTGATTGTGTCAAAGGTATATCGCCATTTTATGTGACCGTTGCAGGTATCAGTGCATATCCCTCATCACAATGCCCAAGATTGATTGAAGTTTCGGCAACAGCAGGTGGAACATTGCTCAAACTTCGAGAAAAACTCATGCACGCTTTTCGAGCTGCAAATTATGGTTTTGATAAACGTGAATTCAAAACCAGTATGTTGCTCGGACGTGTGGCTACACACGAAAGCCGCGTGGATATGACAGATGCCATTGATGCCATTCATGATTTGAATTTCGGTCAGTCTGAAATTTTTGAAATCGTGTTGTACGGCGCAGATTTGGGACCAACGGGTCCTATTCATAAAGTCATTTCCCGGTTTTCATTTCAGGAGAAAGTAATATGACACATATTGATTACAGTCCTCGCGGGGTTTGTTCAACACGCATGCAAATCGATATCGAAGACGGCGTGATTCGTTCCATTCAAATTGACAACGGCTGTCACGGCAATCTTCAAGGCATCATGGCTCTTGTGACTGGAATGCGCGTTGAAGATGTGATTGCCAAACTTGAGGGGATACGTTGCCGCAGCAAATCAACCTCATGTCCTGACCAGCTTGCTCAGGCATTAAAACAGTATCATCCTTAGTTCTCGGTTTTCCGTATCTTGTATTGTGCTGAAAGCATCATCATAAAGATTAGGAGCTCTTGCTTTCAGTACACGTTGTGTTGCGAATATTTTGTTTATCCATACCAGTGTCTGATTTAAGAGTGTATTTCACATTTTCTTTGGGTGCTTAATGCATCCATGAGAGATGTCTGAAGTTTATCTGTCATGTGGATGTTGTGCTTTGCACTTTGTATGTTGATATGTCGTTTTCGCGCCCAATATCCATGCTTTTTTATGATTTTATTTCTCTTTTTTGCGGATTAAAGCATCCATGAGAGATGTCTGAAGTTTATCTGTTTTGTGGATGTTGTGCTTTGCACTTTGCATGTTGACATGTCGTTTTCGCGCTCGATATCCATGCTTTTTTATGATTTTATTTCTCTTTTTTGCGGATTAAAGCATCCATGAGAGATGTCTGAAGTTTATCTGTTTTGTGGATGTTGTGCTTTGCACTTTGCATGTTGACA
>JAGBXG010000165.1 GCA_017629415.1 Pseudomonadota bacterium
CAACCCCCGCCAAGGGGCTGAGCCCCTTGGAACCCACAAATTTGGGCGTTTTTCGTGGGCTTAGCCCAGTACTGTTTACTTGTGTTTAAGGGCGCCTTGGGTGAAGTTGACAATTCGTGAAAGGGAGCGTGCTGGCGCACGTGACCATGATGCATGTGTCTTGGGGTGTGTTTGGATTCAGGTGAATGGTTTTGAAAATTTAAAGACAATGATTTCACTTGTATATTGGGTATAAATTGGAGTATTTTCAATGTGTTATGGCAATATTGCGCCATGACGGAGCTGTATTTGATATGTCGGTGAGGTCACCGCGCTCTTTCGTGCTAATTCAGGCACATTTGACTCAAAAGAGGTATTTATGTTCGAACTGTTTATGATGTCTTTACGTGAGTATTGGGGCGAAATGAGTGACGGCACTGCCGACGTCTCGTCTTCCATTGCTGAGCTTCAGGAAGTGCTTTCACAGCACTATGAAAAAGAAGTCAAATGGGATGAACCCGAAGAAGTTCCTGTCACAGATGAAGAAGTGGACGTCGACATCATCGATGACAGACAGATTTCCGCCCTTCATGTCGTTGCCGCCAAAATGGTCGTGGATGGCAATCTTGATGGCCTTGAACTTGATCCTGAAGAACCCTGGGAAAATGAAGCCCTCGATAAGCTCGCAGAAAAAGCTGACGACGAAGATCTCGATGACAGATTCTGTCACCTTCTCGCCATTGGCAACAGCTCCGAATGCATCTGCCTGCCCGTTGATCTTCCTTTCGTTGCACAGATCAATATCAACGATGACGAAGACGGCGAAGAAGAAAAATGCTGCTGCAAGTGCGACGATCACGAATGCGATTGTGACGATGATTGCTGCTGCTGCTGTGATGAAGACGAAGGCATTGACATCTCCTCGTTGGTTGCACTTCGCCGTGAACTGGATGATATCGGCAAGGTTCTGGGCATCGATTCCAGCATTAACGTGGATGAGTGCGAAAAGATCGCTTTTGATGAAGAAGATGATCTCCGTTATGCCAAAGTTGGCTGGTACATTCTGAGCACTCGCGTGGACGTGGCGCTCGAAAATAAACAGCCTCTGATCATTCGCTTCGTCGATGATGAGGAATATGATCTCGACGAAGATGCAGATGAAGAATAATTTTTAGAAAATCTGTCATGAGAAAGCTGCCGATGAGGCAGCTTTTTTTGTATCCATTTGTGTTTTCGCAAACATTTGCGGATAAATTTGAAACTTTGGCTTCGTTTCAGAAAAAAATTTATAGATTCGGTTTCATTGAGTGAGATTGAACAATTGAGGCCGATTTTTTATCGTTCTTGTGAGTCAGATATGAAAAATACAGAGGAAAGAAAGACACAAAAGATGATGTCATTTTTTGATATTTTTAAAAATCTGATGCCTTATGTGAAACCCCACAAAGTTTTGATTGTGATTACGCTTTTGCTGACGCTCTTCAGTGCCGGACTTGCTCAGGTCAATGCTTTGGTTTTGGAATATGCCGTTGATTCGGTCAATGCTTTGGTCAGCGGTGGCGGAACGATTTCTGACGGTGCCGGTATTCTTTTATGGATATCCTTGATATTGCTTGGGAAGGAAATATTTGTCGCCCTGATTTCATTTTGTCAGAGATATCTTGGGGCACGTTTGAGGATTTCTATATCTAAAACGCTTGCATTGAAGGCTGTAGACAGGCTTTTGACGTATCGCATGGCTTTTTTCGGCGCGGCCGGGAATGATGCAGGCAAGCTTCAGACGCGCATCGATCGCGGCGTGGAGAGTTTGACGCGCCTGGTCAATAATTTCTTTTTGGATATCTTGCCGCTTGTGGCAAGTGCTGTGTTTGCACTCGCACTGATGTTTGAGTCAAATATTCAAATCGGTTTGATAGCACTTTGTATTATTCCTGTATTTTTCTATATTACAATACTGCAAGGTAAAAAACTGCGCGGATGGCGCGAAAATCATCGGCATTACAGAGAATCCAAGAGTCATGCGATTTTGAATCTGATCCAGTCGATTGCGGTAATCAAATCGTTTAACCGTGAATCGATCGAATCGGAAAAGCAGTACCAGCTTCAAGAGGATATTACGAGCAACCAACTGAAAACGAATAAAACAGGATTTATTTTTGATGGGCTGAAATCGTTTGTTGAGCAGATTGGCGTTGTATTGATTATTATTGCTTCGGCTTATTTGGTGATTCAAGGAGAGATGAGTGTCGGCGCCATTATGATGCAAGTCATGTTGTATCACAATGTTTCATCTCCGATCCGTCAGCTTCATCGCATTTATGATGATATGAACGATGCGCTTGTATATTCTGAAGGTTATTTTGATGTTATTTATGCGGATGGTGAGATTGAAGACAGAGGGCACGAAAAAGCTGAAAATATGGATGCCGCATTTGTGGTCAAGGATGTATCTTTTACTTATCCTGACGGCCCTCGCGCGCTTAAGGACGTGAGTTTGACGATTGAAAAAGGGAAAATTACGGCACTTGTGGGATTATCCGGCGCTGGCAAGACGACATTGATTCATCTTTTGGATAAATTTTATACGCCGGATTCGGGTTCTATTCAGCTTGGTGGCGTGGAGCTTTCTGAGCTGGATACTGAATATTTGAGAAATCAGATCGGCATTGTCATGCAGAAAAATCATATTTTTGAAGGTTCTGTTGAAGAAAATATTTTATATGGCCGTCCATCCGCGACACATGAAGAAGTGATTCAGGCGGCAAAGGATGCCTTTATTTATGATCAGATTATGGCTTTGCCGCATCAGTTTGAAACGCCTGCGACACAGCTTTCAGGCGGTCAGCAGCAGAGAATAGCAATTGCCCGTATTTTTCTGAAAAATCCGCCGATTTTATTTTTAGATGAACCGACGGCATCTTTGGACGCGATTGCAACGGAGCAAATTAAAAATAGTATAGATGCCATTAAAAAGAATAGAACCGTAGTGATAATTTCGCACAGTATTTCACAAATCATTGATGCAGATATGATTTATGCGATGAAAGAAGGTCAAATTGTAGAACATGGCAAACATGAGGACTTATACCGTCAAAATGGCGTATATCATGATATCTTTGATGCTTCCGCGCGTTCTTTGAATATTGTTAAGCTCGCTCAGACATTTGATGCGGATGGCGATGGTAGAATCGATAGTTTGCCTTTATAAAGTTTGCTTTTTCTGATGCTGGGTCTTGATGGAATGATTTCATCTATCCGCTTGAATATTGGATTTGAACATTTGGCAAGCGGATAGATATTTGAAGCCATGTTATGAATATAGGCTTGATCGGATTTTTAATATTGATATAATGATATATTTGAAGGGGGGTGTTCAATAATAGTGGAGTCATTTTATGCATATTTTGAGATGTTTTTTTGTTTTTTTTATATTTGCATTATTTTGCGGCTGTGCATCGACTGTTCCTCAAGTCGAATATTTAAAGGTACAAAAAGAGTTAGAAACGTGCAAAGAGAATGCTGCATATTATGAAAGTATTTTTCAGTGTATATCATTGATGCATGTCGGAGATTACGAAAAAGCAGAAAATTATTGCCGGATAGCGGGGGATATTCATCCTGAGGATGAGAAATATCAGATGATTATACAGATGTTTGAGCAGGAAAAAGCATCTTTTAGTGAAGCCGTGATGCGTACAAAGTAATGATATTATTATCGTTGTATCGTTTGATATAAGGTTGAATTAAAATGCGCTTGAGATTGGAAAAAAGTATATTAGGTTTATTGGGTTTGTCTCTTTTAGTTTTATGCGGATGTCAATCCGGTGGAGGTGTTTCAGAGGCTGGGTTTGCCGTATTTTCTGAAAAATTGGGGCAGACAGCGGCAGATGTTGCCTTCTATCAAAACATGTATTTATGTACTCACATGATGCATTTGGGAGAATATCCCAAAGCATGGCCTTATTGTCAGACGGCAGGCAGTATTCGGCCTGATGATGACGAGTATCAAAATTTGATGCAGATGTTTTATGCTGAATATGCGGAGGATGAAGCCTTGCCGCAGGTATCTGAAGCTGAGCATGTTTATTCCCATACCGTGGACAGCAAGGCTTTGTGTCAGCTTGCCGATGCAGGTAATGTAAGCCATAGAGATGACTGCGAATCCTATCTTTATCAAAAGATAGAAACAAACGAAGCCGATACGGCATTTTACCGAAGCTTGTATCATTGCATGTATTTTATGCATATTGCAGACTATGATACTGCAGAACCGTATTGTAACATTGCAGGCAGTTTCAGACCCGGCGACAGCGATTATTTGATGAGTGCCCAGATTTTCCGTTCTGAATCTCAAGTCTATCGGACGTCAGATTCTTTTGAAGAGCATGACTCTGAAAAGCAAAAAGAGAACTATGTTGTAGAAGTGACGGCGTTATGCAAACAGGCGATAAAGGCTAAAATCAAGAAGAAAAATTGTGAAGCTTATCAATTGTATCAGAAAGCTTTGAGCATGGGGGTTGCAGATGCCACATGTACACGTAATGCCAATAAACATATTTCTGATTTTAAAAATGAATGTAAGGATAGAAAGATAAAAATTGATGTTAAACCTGTAACACCTCGTCCCAGTGTCAAACAGACGCCTCAAGCCACTCATATCAAAGCAGATGTGGCAGATTTATGCAAAAAGGGGGTGCAGGCTAAAATCAAGAGGAAGAATTGTGAAGCTTACAAATTCTATAAGAAAGCTTTGAAAGCCGGCGGAGCTGATGCAACATGTACTCGCAATGCCAATAAACATATTTCTGATTTTAAAAAAGAATGTGATTGATTTATGAAAAACTGAGATTGAGGTGTCTATGATATTGTTCTTTTAAATTGAAACTTTTTTATAGATTGGGCGTAGAGTGATGATTGATGTTTAGAGGCAAATGGGATCCTGTATGCCATTTGGCTTCTTTATCTAGAGCCGCATTGTCAATGATTGACGTGTTTTGCGTGTGTCCTGAGCTGAAAGCCGAGTTGTATCATAAAGAAAGCGGGCGTATGCGGTACGCATAGCCCGCGCCGCCCCGTATGCGCAGCATAGGGGCGGAAAAAATAAAGATATCTATGCATTGATAGCATGAAAAATAGATAAAAAAAGCTCGGTCTTTATGACCGAGCTGATGAGAATAACGTGTTATGTGTTTATAGTGACAAATTATTCTGCTTTTTTGTCTTCAGCGTCGTCAGCTTTTTTGCTTTCAGCGTTGTCAGCTTTTTTGCTTTCAGCGTTGTCAGCTTTTTTGTCTTCTGTTTTCACGTTGTCAGCTTTTTTGTTGCATTTGCATTCGCCGCCATTTTTCTTGCAGCATTCGCTGTCAGATTTGCCGCAGCAGCACGTGGATTTTTCTTCGAAGATGCATTTGTAAATGATACCGGCGATGATAGCACCGGCGATGGGTGCAAGCCAGAAGAGCCAAAGCTGCTGGATAGGTTCGCCCATCGTGAAGACTGCCATGGCGGTTGAGCGTGCAGGGTTGACGGAGGTGTTGGTGACGGGGATGCTGATGAGGTGGATGAGGGTGAGGCAGAGGTCGATGGCGATGGGGGCGAAGCCGGCGGGAGCACGTTTGTCGGTGGCGCCGATGATGACGAGGAGGAAGATGCAGGTCAGGACGGCTTCGGTGACGAAGGCAGCGCCCATGCCGACAGCTTTGCCGCCGAATGCGTTGAATCCGTTGACGAGTTCGTTGGACCAGCCGTTGGTGGCGAAGGTGCCGGCGGTTGCAGCGGTGAGGTCAGGATTGGCGATGAAGAGGAGGAGTGCAGCAGCTGCGATGCCGCCAGCACATTGGGCGATGATGTAAGCAATGATATCTTTGGGATCTTTTGTGAAGCGACCGGCGGCAACAAGTCCGAGTGTCACGGCGGGGTTGAGGTGGCAGCCGGAGATATGGCCGATAGCATAAGCCATGGTGAGGACGGTGAGACCGAAGGCGATAGAAACGCCGACATAGCCGATTCCGAAGTTGTTGGCGCCACAAGCGAGCAGGGCAGAGCCGCAGCCGCCGAGCACGAGCCAGAATGTGCCGATAAATTCAGCAGCAGCACGTTTGGTAAGACACATAAAATCTCCTAGAATTTGGAAGATGTAGAAAAGATATTTTCCTTAACGTTAGGAAAACAAATACATTGCATTGCAATACGCCAACATTTGTATGATGGCAATGAAAATCTGAGTTATGTTCAGTATTTATACAACTCTAAACGGGGATCGCATGGCGTAAAGTTACAAAATGATACATGATAGACTTTCGAGTGTAGATCGTATATATTATGACGTTTAGGGGAAGTGTGGCTGTCCTTTGGTGTCAGCATTCATTGATTGAGATTCTAAGTTTGAAGAAGTCTATGACAACAGCGAACATTCTCGTCGTTGATGACGAAAAAAATATTTGTCGGACCGTGAGCATGGTGCTTCAGGGTGAAGATTATGAAGTGGACACGGCTTCGAGTGCGGAGGAAGGTCTTGAGATGCTGAATGAGCATTCTTATGACGTTGTTTTGCTCGATGTTCAGATGACGGGCATGTCTGGTCTTGAGATGCTCGAGCGTGTACGTCAGATGGATGCAGCCCCCGAAGTGATTATGATGAGCGGTCATGCGATGCTGACGGATGCAGTGAATGCGACGCGTTTGGGGGCATTTGATTTTTTAGAGAAGCCGCTGGATCGTGAGCGTTTGCTTTTAACGGTACGTA
>JAGBXG010000166.1 GCA_017629415.1 Pseudomonadota bacterium
AGTAAAGCATATTGAGTAGCTGTAAATCGAATATTGCAAAGCTGAGCCATATAGGCAACGAACGCTGCTGTTCCCATGCCTCCGCTGATATTCTCGACGCAAATACATACGGTGAGTGCCGGTACACTTGCTCCGATATAAGAAAGCCATACAAAAACGAAGTTGGATAACAGCTGCAGGGTGCCGCAAATGAGCAAAGCATGCAGCATTTTATAGCGTTTGACGATGAAACCGCCAATAAATGTACCGCCAAGGACTGCTGCTACACCAATCACTTTTGTGACAGCTGCAATTTCAATCTTTGTAAATCCCACATGGAGATAAAACGGTACAGACAAGGTACCAGCCATGGCATCCCCAAGTTTGAACAGTGCAATAAACAGCAAGATGAGGATGGCTGCCGGCCGTTTCATAAAGTCCACAATGGGCGCAATGACAGCAGTATAAAGCCATTGTTGATAGCCCGAAGAGGTATGAGGTTTGGGCGTGACCTGGTTTTCGGTTTGAACGTTCTGGGCTGTCAGGTTTTCTTGCAATCTGCCGTCCTGGATGGCCTCTTCAACGCCATGCAGCCGTCGAATTGTCAATGTGACGGCAATACATAAGGCCATGACGCCTGCGCCGATAAGATAGACGGTATTCCAGGGCATGAAAGTGGCAAGGACAAAAGCGCCGGCACCAGCTAGAAGCATCCCTATACGATAGCCGGCAACGGATGCAGCTGCGGCGGCTCCTTGAGCATCTTTGGGTAAAATTTCAACGCGTAAAGCATCGATCACGATATCTTGCATGGCTGAAAATGTCGCCGTGGCCAAAGCAAAAATGCCAAGCATTCCGATATTTTGAGCAGGATCTGTGCAAGCCATGCCAACTAAAGAAGCCGTCAGCAGAATTTGAGTCAGTATGCACCAGGATTTTCGGTGAGCAAGATGGGTTTGAACTTTGGGCAGTTTCAAGGCATCTACAAGAGGTGCGCAAAGAAATTTCAATGTGTATGGCAAGCCAACGAGTGCAAAAATACCGATAGTTTTAATATCGATGCCGCTTTCGGTCATGCGAGCAGCAAGGGTTGAACTGGTTAAAAGCAGGGGAAAACCGCTGGCGATGCCGAGCAAAAATACCGACATCATGGGCCATTGAAAATAAACTGCTAGTGTTTCGCGCCATGGGCGTTTCGGGGTCGTGGCATCCTTGCCTGACATGGTTTTTCCTTCAATATTTTATAATTCTGGGAACAAATTACCCGAATTTAATAACGATGTATCGGAACAACATCGGAAACCGACACTTTTGGTGTTTGTATAAGTCAGTTTGTCGGGCACTTCCTGTGCTGTTTGACAAGCCGCATTATCCCGGCCGCCGCTAGAATATGAGCCGCCCATCAAATACCCTTCTTCCACCCATTCTTGGAGATTTCCGGTCATATCATATACGCCACTGGGGGTGACGCATTCCGTCTTACTGCCAGTCGTCATCGGTGCATTTGTATCATCGTTGCATGCTGTGTCTTTGTAGGTTGCGCCGTAAGGATATTTGGCCGATCCGCATGCGGCAAGCCATTCGTCTTTGGTGCAAAGCCGTTTTCCGGCATCCAGACAGGCATTTCTGGCATCTTCAAAAGTGACATCATCCCAAGGCAAAGTCGCCTGATAATTGCATGCCATCGTGACACCGTTTCCCTCGGTATCCGCATAAGCATTAGAGCGTGATGCTTCATAAGCATCGATATAAAAGTTTCCGATTTCGGTTTCAATCAGCACGGTTTTCGCTTCGATTTGTTCACAAAAAAGATCGCCGCATGCTGTTGTCATCATGGCGCAAAGCAAAAGCGTTCCGAATATCCCTTTCTTCATGCTGTTTTCATCCTTGTATTGCCCGGCTGTATCGGCTTTGCCTCAACACGCCGGGCCGACGGCTGCTATGCCTTCGGCATACGCGCCGCTATGATATGATTTGGAACAAATGCTGCCCGGCAAAAAAGATATCTCCGCCTTCCACACGAACAGGTTCATGAATTTGAACAAAGGTGCCGTTGGCAGAATGATCAACGAGGATGCCGCCGCGCTGTGTCCATCGGATGGTGAAATGTTTGTCGCTCATTCTCTTGTCTTCAGGAAAGATGAAATCTCCTTCCATGCGACCGACAACGATACCGCCATCCGGCGCCATACAGGCGCGTCCGCGTCTGCCGCCAGACAAAATCTCAATCAAGCGGAAACGTTCCCCGCGATGTGGAGCCGCATAAAATTCAGTTCCAAATTCTTCAGTAAATCGTTCGGGCGCATAAAATTCATACATAAAATAGTGGTCGCCTGCACGAATGATATCATTATCTCGCAAGACCGCTTTATCCTTAATCTTTAAAAACACCCCGTTAAGAGAGTCGAGATCTTCCAGCCAAGTTCCATCTGAACGCACAGAAATACGTAAATGACAGGGGGACATTGTTTCGTCTTCTGTCAGTTCGATATCTGCATCGTCACGTCCAATGGTGCCTGCAGGATAAATCGGAAAAAAGCGACCTGCGTCTTTACCTGTCAGTTGTCTGACCGCTCTGCCTTGTGGTCCAATATAAACAGAGTACGGCAATACCGTAGCTTCATCACACTCGACTTCAACGACTTGAGCGCCGCAAACATTACAAAACTTAAATCCCTGGCGAACCGGCATGCCACAACGGCTACATACCTGACTCATATTTCATGTCCTTTTCATCGGTGACTGAAAAGATTCTCAAAAGAAATCTTTAGGCCTCAGTTTCGAAATCTGCCAAAGGTTTTATCCCTTTAGAGAGCAATCATGGATGAGGCAAATGTTCTGAAACTCACAACAATCCAAACGTTATCATTTAACGGATGGTTTTATTTTTATCAACATATCTTGGGATATCTTGCGCAAGAATGCAAAGGGCTTGGGGAACTGAGCCTTTAGGAATTCTGTCATAGAACTTGTAAGGCTATAGATTTAGCGTGTGCTGATGAGGAAGTTTTGGGTGCAATCGGTGACATCATTGCATGCGCCGATGGCGAAGGCTTGGGTGCAAGCGGCAACATCGTTTGCGTGTGCTGATGAGGATGTATTGGGTGTTGGCGTAGACATCGTTTAGCGTGTGCTGATGAGGAAGTTTTGGGTGCTGGCGTAGACATCGTTTAGAGAGTGCTGATGAGGATGTATTGGGTGTTGGCGTAGACATCGTTTAGCGTGTGCTGATGAGGAAGTTTTGGGTGCTGGCGTAGGCATCGTTTAGTGTGTGCTGATGAGGAAGTTTTGGGTGCAAAACGTGGCCCAATATCATTTGGGCTCCCCCACCCCCGCCGCCGCCGCCATCCCTGCCCGGGTGCGCTGTGCGCACAAAACACAGTTCTCCTCCAGCTCTAAGCTTTAAATTTGAAACAATCAAATCTAAAGCCGGATCTTCGTTTATGTCACGAAAACGAGCTTTGCTAGAGCTTCTGTGTCTGCAGTTTCGAGCATCTCGATTCTGCGCGCACCGGCTCCGCATGACATTTATCCATGATGTTCTCGTCAGAGCATCATGAGTAAATTGTAATCTGAGTCAGAGGGACGGACTGACGGCAGATACGAATCATGCGTTATGTGGTGATTCTGCCAATGGCAGGCATCAAATTTAACGTTCAGGGGGAGGACGTGCTGTTTGCATACACAGGTCTGAGTATGGGTAGCTCTATTGCTACAACCCGTGTGATGCCAAGCAAAATCCCATTGTGACGATTTTATTTTATTTTTTTTAATTTAGCTCAGGAACTTCGGGTTCAAACATAAAAAAGCCGGGCTGTATGGCGCATATTTGCGTCATAGGCCCGGCAATATGTGCGGCGTATTGGCGTTAGCCGATAGCCGCACGCATAAAATCTGAAACATCAGCCGATAAACGTGGGTATCAGCCATCCGACGCCGAATATGATGAGAACGAGTATGAGCAGTTGAATATCGCAGCGTTGCATGATGACCTCCTGGGACGGATGTAGTGTGAAAACCGTCGCAAAAAGACAAATATGAATAAGTTGTGCCAATTTGAATTTTGTATATAAATCAAAGGGTTATGCGTATTTTGATGAGGTCGGATGAAGAATGTTAAGACATTAAGATCATAGTTGGACAAAAGATGTCATAGGTTGGGGCAGAGATTGTCCGCAGGTTGATTTGCATTTATTGCGGCTGTAATGTGTTTTAAGTATAATGTAAGGATTGATAACTAGGCGCAAGCCTCACGACCCGCAAGGAGAAAGAGACATGATCGACCAGACCAAAGACAAGAAGGACGATGTGCTTGCTGAGAAGCTGGATGCCAAAAAACAGGATCCGAATTTGGCGCAGAAATTGGCCAAAGAAGAAAAAGAAAAAGCGGAACTTGCAAAACAGGCACAGAAAAACGATCAGAAGGCTAAAGCTCAGCCAGATAATAATACGGCGAATGCTATGCAGCCGATTGGCTCAGCCAAAGTCACGGCAGATAAAGCGGAAATACATGCCGAACCGGGCAAAAAAGGTTCAGTTGTCGGTACCATGACCGCACAAAAAAAGGTCGAAATTCTCGATAAAAAAGGCGATGAACTGAAAGTGTTGGTTGACGGTAAAGTCGGCTATATTTCGGCAGCTGCAACTGATTATGTTCAGAACGAGAAAAAAGAAGACAAAAAAACTGCCCCCGTGCCCACGGGTACCGCCACGGTTGCTTGTGCTTCGCTGAACATCCGCAAAGGCCCGAATAAAGAAGATGCTTCCATCGGGACTTTGCGTCAGGCAGATCGCGTCAATGTCTATGGCGAAAAAGATGGATTCCTTGAAGTACATGTCGGGGATCAAATTGGCTATATCAGTGCGGAATTCACGGATCGTGCCAGCAAAAATAAAGGGAAGGCTGTCAAACCCAAGGAAGGAAATGCCTTGGAACAAGCTTCTCCTGAACTTCAAGCATTGTTGGCGCGTGAAACATTGACGGCTGCTGAAATGGCACATGCACGAGAGATGATTGCTCAGGCTCCTGAATCGGCGCGCGGTGATCTTTATGAAGCCCTTCAGACAAAACCGGCCATGGGAAAAGAAGAACGCGGACAATCCAAAGATGGCGCAAGCTATGAACATCTGGCGACTAGTCTGGAATTATTGGGCATTCAGAATCCATCGTCAGAAATGTCGTACACCGCTTACCTTGAACAGCTCAAACGCGACCAAAAACTTCCCGAGTCAGGCGGTATGCAGAACTGGGGGGCTTTGGCCAATGCCATG
The DNA here is from genome assembly GCA_017629415.1 of Pseudomonadota bacterium. Next base: position 5,251 of record JAGBXG010000166.1, read on the forward strand.
GGCGTCAGCTACAATATGATGTGTGCTGCAGGTAATCGTACCGGACTCGAAAAAAATTTCTGGTCTACAGCAGTGCGCGAACAGCTCCGGCAAGGACATGCCGTGATGGCCTGTATCCAAAATCAAGCCGTCAGAATTGAAGCTGTCGATGACAAAGGACTCGTGATTACCTTGCCAGAATGGGACAATGTGGGCTTCACAGGCCTCGGAAACGGTTGGCAAACCTATCACGGAAAAGCCGAGCAAAAAGGACGCGGAAAACGGGGTATCCTCGCTTTTGAATCGCTCGCAGATGCCGGCCTGCAATGGGTCATTGGCATGGGATAACGCTGGTAAACGGATAAATTATCTGTTCTGGGTTTTACAAATCATCTCGCTCTGTGATACAATAATGCGCCCATTTTGGGCGCTTTTTTTTGCATCGGGTTTGCCAAATTTGCCCTGATGTTTAAAACTTATCTGTAACGACGCCAAATTCAGGGCGCACTCATCTTTTTCATTCAAGGAATACCATGTCCGAAGTCAGCATGTACGAACAGAAAAAATTCGACAAACGCCTTATCGATCGTCACCTCGCCGGCGGCGCACTCGAAAGCGCAAGAATTACTGAAGATGAACTCAAGAAACATCTTGAATCATTGCCCGACCTTGCCGACAAATGCGAGCCCGTGTCCATCGTTCAGCCGATGTACGCAAAACCCGAAGACGAAGATAACGACGATGCCGATAACGGAGATGAATAACTCTCATCCAAATCGGAAAGGAGGTATCCATGTCAGAACAATCTAAAAACAGCGAAGGTATGCCTTTCTCGGCTTTCGTACTCTCGCTTTCTACAACAGCTCTCGCCGCACTGGGACAGTGCGATGATCCGGCTTTCGAAGATTTGCCTCGCGATCCTGTCATCGCAAGACATAATATCGACCTTTTGCTCATGCTCCGAGATAAAACAAAAGGTAACCTGACGGCGGAAGAAGAAAATCTGTTATCTTCCGTGATCTATGACCTACAAATGCGCTATCTGCGCGAAACACAGCGATAAATTATGGCAAAAATCTTTTGTGGCTACTCCGATTTGCCTCATGATCGACGCGCCTTTTATCAAAATGCAACCGCTATTGAACACCGCGTGGGACTCTTCTCTCCACCTAAAGCAAGAGTCCTTAAATCATGGGCAGAAGATGCCCAAAATGCCAAAAATCCTATGCGTACCATTTGGGTCGCATGGCAAGCATTCACACATCGCCCAGGAGATATCCGTAAAGGCTTCGGACTGAAATTACTCCCCGGAGAATCCCCGGCAAACCTCGGACATTTCCAAAATACTCCCGAAAATTTGCGCGTCTGGACACGCATCAAGGAACAAGCTGTCAACGTCGGGGCTTCACATATCCTCCTCGAAACATCCGCAAACTTTACACCCTCAGAAGCCAATAAACGCGCATTGACTGCTTTCGCTAAAGATTGGGCAGAACTCCCCGAAAACATGCGACTCGTTTGGCATGCCGCAGGATTCTGGGAACGCGAAGAAACCGTCAGACTGGCTAATGAACTCGGCATCGTACCCGCTATCGATCCCCTCGTCGACGAACGCGAAGGACTCCCCGATTGCGAAGAAGTCTACTTCCAAATGCTCGGAAGACACGGGTTGCTCGATACCTATTCCGATGACGACTTGGCTTGCATCCTCAATGCCGCCGCCCCATACGATGAAGTCAGCATCATCTTCAGAACTGCTGATTCTTTGTCCGATGCAAAACGTACCCTCAAAATGGCCGAAACCTTCGTACCAACCGCTGATTTCGACTTCGATGAGGATGAGGACTTCGATGAGGATGAGGACTTCGACGACGAAGAAGACTACGACGAAGAAGACTACGACGACGAAGAAGACGAATAGTTTAAAAGCCCGCTTATCGCGGGCTTCTTTTTTCTTACGGTAAAAATCCGCAATCCTATGCAATATCAAATCTTAAGATTGGCAAAAGGCGGTTTGGGCATATCCCAAACAAATGGAAAAACTTGGTTTGTCGAAGGCGCATTACCAGGAGAATCAGGCTCCGCCGAAGTCATAGAAGAAAAACAAAAATATGGAAAAGCTCGAGCCATATCACGGCAGGACAATGCCCCATGCCGACAGCTCGAAGATGCTTGCCCTTGCGCACAACAATGCGATGGATGCGGTTTCAGACATGTCAAACCTGAATATGCACTCGAACTCAAAGCACAAGCCGTTTACGCCGACATCATTCGAAATGCTCACATGGGCGATGTGCCCTATACTTGCATCGGTTTGAAACAACAACAACTGGACCGTACACGTCATCGTGTCAGACTGCATATTCAAGGCAATCAGATAGGCTATTTTGCACGCGGTTCACATCATGTCATTCCTGCATCTCAATGCGCAGTCATCGCTCAGGAACTTTGCACAGCTATTGAATGGCTGCAAAATCATTTGCATAAGGCTCAACTCGATCATCATGCACGCCTGGATGTCCAAATCGATCTCGATGTGAAAAAACGTGCTTATGCACACTTTAAAACCATACAAGAGCGAGTGTTAAAACGTCATCAGCATAGACCCGGCAAAAAACAGCCTCCCAAACAGGCGCCTCTTAACCTGAAACTTCTTGAACAGCTTGCCAGCGAAGCCATACAAGCTGGCGCATTTGCCGGCATTCGTGTCGAAAATAAAACCTTCGGACTGGCCATGATCGAGGATTGCATCAACGGCGATATCTGTGTGTACCGACAAATCGGAGATTTCGCGCAAGCTACCCCCGAAGCCAATGCTGCCATTCATCAGCTGGTTGTAGAATTTGTGCAGCAAACAAACGCCAATTCTGTCGCAGATTTATATTCAGGCTCGGGAAATCTCACTTTTAGAGCCGCTTGTCATGCCGAACGCGTCATCGCTTGCGAATATTATTGCAGCAAAGTCGCTTTTCAACGCGGACTTGAAGCCAATGCTGCGTTATTCAAACATGGGCATCACATTGAATTGATAGAAGCCGATTTATCAAAAGGTCTGCCACCCAAAGCTGCAGATGTCGATGTTATCATCTGCGATCCTGCTCGCGATGGCCTTTCCGAAGCCATTATTCATGATATTTGCCGCTCTCGGGCATCACATATCCTTTATGTTTCATGCGAAGCTTCATGTTTGGCGCGCGATATCGCCCGTTTGGCACCCGACTTTGCCGTCCAGAAACTGACTTTTGTCGATATGTTTCCACAAACACCGCATGTCGAAACTGTGGCATGGTTGAAGAGAATTTAGAAATACTGCGCCAATAAAAAATCACCATTCTGGGCTTCGGCTATGCTTCGCATACGCCTTCGCTGGCCGTCGCTATGGCCAAAGCCATACGCGCCGGCATATCATGGGAATATCTCAAACTCTTGTCAAACAACGCAAACTAAGAATGGCATAAAAAAAGCGCGGTGTATGTGCCATGAGCACATAGCCGCGCTCGCAAGGCGTATGCCGGCGTGGCCGGCATAGCCGAGCCAAAAATATCAATGCATCAAATCTCAAATATCAATATCTATTGTTGGGATTTGTTTTGTAAATTGGCAATATATTGTTCGCGGAAAGCTGTGCGTTTTTGGGCTGTAATATTTTCAATGGCAACTTGACGCGTTTTTTCCGGTGTCATCGGTGCAACATCACGCCGCCAAATCGGAATGACAAAGGCTTTCCAGTCACCAGAACAGGCAATATCTTGAGCAATCGGTTGATTCAACGGTGCAGTTTTTAGGATATCAATGGCCTTTGGACACGAAAATAGCAATCCATCTTTGGCGGTAAAAGGCCCCATTTGAGCAGTTTCTTTGGTATTTTCGCGATGCCAGGTCGTAAATCCAAAATTAAATTTATCAGCTTGAATGAAATGACCTTCCTCGTTACTCATTTGAGGACCAGAAACGCGATTGCTTTCTTTTTTAGGTGGAATTTCGCCTAAATTATATCCAAGTTGGGCACCTTCAGCGAAACCAAAACCGGCGATAAGCGGCATGATACTGGATTCGCTTTTCACTAAACTGTAATTGACCGTAAAGGCCATCGGCTCAAAAAATTCTGTAGGATGTGCCTGAATATAGGCATCAATTTCGGCTTGTTCGATGACATAATTGGGATAAGGAATCGCATGAATATTGGCTTTAGCCAAGGCTTCCTTTATGGCAAGACTGCGTTCAGCATCTGAAAGCAGCTTTTTATCCTGGGCATCTTGTGCCATGCGCATCAGCTGCACCAAACTCCAAAATCGTGAGATTTCGAGCGTAGCATTCGATTCCAGTTGACGGGCAAAAGCCGGCATCCAAGCTTGTGAATGCTGAAATTCAGCTTCTGTAAGAATTTCACCATCGACTTCAGCAATCACTTTATCGCCGTATTTTTCAGCAAGCGATACATCTTCAGTCATATTGCCAGAGCAGGCAGTCAGCGTAAGGATCGCAATAAATGACAAGCAAATATGACGCATATTAATCCTCTAATTGTACGCCGAAACGTGCAATTTCCTGTTTGAGATCGGCCATTATCGCATTGACAGCTTCCGCACTGTCGGCCTCAACACGCATGACAATCACAGGCTGCGTGTTCGATGCTCGAATCAATGCCCATCCATTGGGAAAATCAATGCGCGCCCCGTCGAGATCGCTCGTCGGGTAAAGCTTGGAATAATGCGCACACATCGCCTTGGCAAGTTCAAATTTAATATCATCAGGACAATCAAAACGAAGTTCAGGTGTCGCACAGGATTGCGGTAAATCTGAAAGCAAGTCCTGCAAAGATTTACCTTCCTGAGCCGCATTTGCTGCAATTTCGACCAGACGGGCGGCGGCATAAAGCGCATCATCAAAACCAAACCAGCGGTCTTCAAAGAAAAAGTGACCGCTCATTTCACCGGCTAAGGCTGCACCTGTTTCTCGAATTTTGGCCTTGATAAGCGCATGACCAGTTTTGCTCATGACCGGTGTGCCACCATGATGAGCAATATCATCAAATGTGAATTTAGAACATTTGACATCCCCAATGATCGTTGCTTGCGCTCGGCGTGACAAAATTTCACGTGCAAAAAGAACGATCAAACGATCGGCCGGAATGATCGTGCCGTCGCGATCAATCACACCCAGTCTGTCGCCATCTCCGTCAAACCCCAAACCTAAAGCTGCACCCTTTGCTAGAACAACTTGCCGGCAATCTTCCAGATTTTTAGGCACACTGGGATCGGGATGATGATTCGGGAATGACCCGTCGGGATCACAATAAAGACTCGTCAATTCAGAGGCATAATGGGACATCAGGCGTTGCGCAAAGGGACCGGCGACACCATTGCCAGCATCAATCACGATGGAAAGCTTTGAAAAGGCCGGTACGCGTGACACAATATCGTCCACATAAGCTTGAGTGACATCCAACGAACGTACCGTTCCGCGTTCTGACGCGGCTTCAAACGGTTCCAGTGTACGCCGATAAACAGCTTGGATATCCTCTCCTAAAAAAGAATGTGTTTTGCGACAAATCTTTAAACCATTATCAAAAATCGGATTGTGTGAACCCGTCACCATGACGCCGCCATCAAAATCATGTCCAAACAGGGCAAAATATAACATCGGCGTTGTAATTTGTCCCAAATCCACGACATGCACACCTTGAAGCGTCAAACCTTCTATTAACTTTTGTGCGATGATCGGCGAATGTTCGCGAGCATCACGCCCCACCGCAACAGTTTCACCTGCTGCAAAACGTGCTTCAGCCAGTGCACGGCCAATCACAAACACCGCTTCCGGCGTCAACTGTGTGCGAACATCCCCGCGAATATCGTATGCTCTGAAAATATGTGAATCCATCATAACCGTATTGTTTAAGTTTACACCATGATGCCCTGAAAACTCATCCGCGCTGAGCTTCTTTGGCCGCAACAAAACTCGCGTCCTCATAAATTTGCCGGGATATGATGTCAAACTTTTTAAAAGTTCATATGCAATAGGGCAATAGTATAATATCTTTGCTATCTTTATATAAACTATTCTATTTCAATCGTTTTCATGATGCCCAATTCCATACAGCCATTGGATTTTTTCTGTCGGGCTATCGGCATTCGCCGATACGCCCTTTATAAGCCGCTATGGCGTTGCCATACGCGGCTTACAGCTCCGCTCAGATAAGTTTAATAAGATGAAATAAGGCAATACAGGCGTGAGCAAGATTGTGCCGGCTGTGATAAAAAAGTGCAAAAAAAAAAGCTCACCCCAATAGGTGAGCCTTTTCAATCTTAAGTCAATTACTTGGCTTCGGGATTGGAGATATCGATCGTGCCGTGTTTTTCTTCATACTGAACGATGCCGTTGGAGAGGGTAACGGCAAGACGCTTGGCCTGTTTCGGGCTCATGATGAGGCGGCTGTGAACTTTAACGGGGTTCTGGCCAGGCTGAACAAAAGCAAAGTCAAGGATGAATTCGCTGTCCATGTTGCTGACGATCGCGAGGTTAGCATAGAGGCCCTGAGCTGTGGCTTCGTTAATCTGGAACTGGAGACCCTGGGGCTGTTTTTTTTCGTCTGCCATGATGTTTTATCCTATAAGGCAAGAGGTTGAGAAATGAAATGGAAATCATTTTCCATTGCTTGAAACGCGGCGCGAAGTCTAAACAAGTTCATCAAATCGTCAAGGAGATTTTTTGATCTATGCGCGGCAAAAAAAAACTGTAGAAAATACGAATCCTTTAATCTACGCAAAACGCCCAAATTTGCAGGATTCCAAAGGGGCTCAGCCCCTTTGGTGGAGTCCGGGGCAACGCCCCGGCGGGGTGTGGGGCAGCGCCCCACAAAACTAAGAGGTCCGGGGGCAACGCCCCGGCGGGGTGTGGGGCAGCGCCCCACAAAAAATACTAAAATAAAGAATGACGCAGCGCGAGCCCTGTGGGGGTATTGGCTTGGGCCAGTTGTGCCGGGGTGCCTTCGAAGAGGATATGGCCGCCGCCGGGGCCGCCTTCGGGGCCGAGTTCGATGATGTGATGGGATTGTGCGATGAGATCGAGGTGATGTTCGATGACGATGATGCTGGCTTGACGTGCGACGAGGCGTTCCAGGGCGGTCATCAGGCATGCGACGTCTTGCATATGAAGGCCGACAGTCGGTTCATCGAAGATGAACAATGTTTTGGCATTATCTTCGGTGGCGCGTTCCAAATAAGAGGAAAGGCGGAGGCGTTGGAATTCGCCGCCGGACAATGTCGATGTCGACTGCCCGAGCCGGATATAGCCCAAGCCTACGTCACACAAGGTTTGTAGTGGGGAAACAATGCCGTGGTATTCGCGGAAAAAAGCGCGGGCTTCATCGACGGTCATTTCCAAAATATCGGCAATATTTTTGTCCATATAGCGCACCGCGAGCACTTCGGGAG
>JAGBXG010000167.1 GCA_017629415.1 Pseudomonadota bacterium
ATCGCCATCGCTGTCTTCATCGTTTGTATTGGGTGTCAGTCCCAGCTGGGTTTCAAGTTCCGTTTCATATTTATCTGCAATGGTATCACCGTCGGCGTCCGGCTCACTGCAAGGCACGGTAATGCCAGGGTCATCATTGCCATCATTATTTTCGGAGTCATCGCAGTTTTCACCGACGGGGCAATAGCATGCGCCGGTTTCGGTATTGCACTTATATTTTCCTGTGCATTCCGGCGTACATTCTTTGGGTTTCGGCTTTTCATCCTCCGGATCTTTTTGCTCGTTGTCATTGCTGCAGTCTAAGCCTTCGGGACATACACACTGACCAACAGTTGTGTCGCATGTCCATTGAGCTTGACAGGCAGGCTCGCATTGGATTTGTTCATTGTTGCCGCTGTTCGAGTCATTGCCGCAGCCGTAAACCGCCGTTGTCCCGGCAAGCATACTGATAAAGAGTAGTAAACGTGTGCTTTGTTTTACGATGTCCTCCTGCAAATTGAATAAAAATGTGAAAATACGCACATCATTATAAATTATAATATAAATTTGATACATTTTGTATCATGTTGTATTGGAAATAAATAATCGTTGATGCATGACAATGAAGTTCATAAAAATTCTACATTGAAAACTTCATATTGCAATTTTGAGGTGTTCTCCTCTGATGAGAAGAGAACATTTGACGGGCGACAGAAAGGTCGCCCGTAGAAGTTACGTTGAGAAGATTTAATGCATTGTTGTCCACTCAAGATTATCCACCGCAATACGTTTCACACTTGTTACTGTAAACGATGTTGCTGTGGCATTCTGAATGGCAAACTCTAAAGCACTTTGACTATCTTTTGATACACTTTGTGGTCCATAGACAGTTTCTCCGACTGTAATGGATATGCTTCCTGCATCCCAGCCTTTTGCATCAAGGCTGACTGTGTCAATACCTCCACTGATCTTCGATACAACAATCATAGAGCCAGAGTTTTTATCTGTTCTAAGGATACATCCCTGACCATCAATGGAATAATTGCCCATATCAGCGCGACAATTTGCGGAAACCTCATATCCGAATGATGTATCTGTGTAAGTATAACTTGTTGTATAATTTTGTTTTTGAGTCGTGTTGCCGCCGGTTATAAATGAGAAGTCGGTTGAATAAGATGCTCCGCCGCTGCTGGCTTCAACGCAGCCGTCATTGCTGGTATTAGGTTTGTAACCGGTATCGCAGCTCAGGACCCAACCCTTATTGACATCACAGGTATAGGAGCCGTTAGCGGTTGTGGGTTGACCGGTTCCAGAGGTCGAAAGCACGCCGTCAATGCAGGCATAGTACATATTGTTTTTGCATTCACCGACGCAGGGAGTGGCTTCAACGATGTCCGAGGCACGGCGCGAAGCGAGGTATCCGGCTTTCACATAGTGGAGAACGCCTGTTACACTGCTGTATGTCGCACCGGCTGTCCAAGTGTGTTTATAGATGTAGCCGCTCGGTTCGATTTGATCTGTCCCCTGGGTCAGATATTTGGAATCACTGGACAATTTGGCGCCTTCGACTTTGAGCAGCATGCCGGCATAAGGGGTGGACGGCGTATTGACGCCGATATCGGCAATTTTCAAGGTTTTGGGCGTAACATTGACGGTGTCTGTCACGACAGTGATCGCGACAGGCTTGCTGCTTGTGTGGACGAGCTGGAGACCGCAGCCATACAAGCCCATGACGCCTGTACCGCTGACAGTCACAACATTGCCTTCAAGATCGCTCAGGTTGGTGACGGAAACATTGCAATCTTCTTTGCAATAAACAGGAATCGCGGCATTATCCGAAGCATCATCGCCCTGAACAAAGAATGTGCCTTTCTTTCCGCCTGAGCTGCTGACGCCGGTGACCAAGCCTTTCAGATTGACAGATTTGGCGGCTTCAGCTGCGACGATGGTGCATTGGTTGCTGCTGTCAACGGAAACGATATTGCTGTAATTACTGCGAATGTCTTTAATCTTTGTGTATGTATCGGGGACAACGACTTCTTCGACGACGCAGCCGGAATCATCGATACCGCATTCAGAGGTACAAGCGAGTGAGCCGGTATAAGTTTTGCCGTCGTTTTTGTAGGTGGTGCAGGTTAGGCCGCCGAAGTCTTTGTCATCGCAGGTTTCGCCGGGCTGTCCGTGAATTTCATAATCTTCCAGAATGCCGTTGCCGCAGTAATAGTCTACGCATTCGGTGGTGTCGAACTTGCAGCCTGAGGTACATTTAAGGGTACCTGTGGCGGAATAGCTGCCTAAGACACTTGCACATGTTTTGTTGTCCAGATTTTCCAAATCGCAGTCTTCGTCGGCATCAATCACGCCATTGCCGCAGGAAGCAGCTTCGGTGCAACCGAAGAAATCTTCGTCGCAATAGGAGCCATCTTCGCAGGCTTCGGTGTATTCTTCCAAAACTTCGCCATCTTCGCAGAAAACGGCCCATTC
>JAGBXG010000168.1 GCA_017629415.1 Pseudomonadota bacterium
GATCATCGGTCAGTGCCATCCCGGCAGTCGATCCGAGATCATCTGTCAGTGCCATACCGGCAGTCGATCCGCGATCATCTGTCAATGCCATACCGGCAGTCGATCCGAGGTCATCTGTCAGTGCCATCCCGGCGGTCAATCCGAGGTCATCTGCTTATGATGTTATCAGTACCTGTCCGACAGAAGAATGTCCTCAACCCCAAGCGAATGAAATGCCCGGCCTCTCTGCATCTTGCATTTCCTCGCGAGGAACGGCGGATTCAAGTCCAGTGCTTCAGGCTGTGGTTTTGGCAGATTTTGGTTCCTCTGAACATCATTTTGAACAAGAGGAATCTGCATGTACAGACAACATGCTGTCATGGCAGGCATTGTCCCATTCCAAACTGCTTGCTGTGTCATCTTCTCAACATGCAGAAGCTCAAGAACAACGACGTCATGCAGAGCCACCTTTTGAAAAATTAGCAGCAACTCTCAAGACGGTATCCTCCTCGGATATGCATACACGTGCCACCCCATCGGTGTCATCTTCGGATACGCTTCGCATGGAGATGCCGAATTCTTCAACTTTGCCCTCAGTGTCTGATAATCAGAAAAAGAAACAACGAGAAATGCGCAAAGCTGGCAAAAAATCAAAGCATAAGCGGCATACCGATGGCATGCCAATCAATGAGGACGGTTTCCCCATCGTCATGACGGGCAAAGAAGCTCGTGCCCTGAAAGCCGAACGTCAAGCTGAAAAAATCAAAGCGCGCCGTTCTGGCTCACTCGAGATCGAAGAAGCACTGAACAAGGCTGGACGTGAAGAAGAAGCCCCCACTTGTCAATTATCATTTTCAGATGACATCTTAGCCATCTTCGAAGCAGAAGCAGACGCTTTAGGCATTGAATCCCTGGATGAGTCTTTCAAAAAACCTTCAAAAAAACTGGATACACATATTTCTTTAGACCGCTTGCCATTACATCTCCACGAGCAAGAGCAAAAAGGGTCTGAAATTTATGCCATACCGGAACCCAAGCATGCCCCGTCTGAGCACCCAGACGATGCAAATATTTCACATGCCTTAATTCTTCAATTCGTCGAAGATGTTCAGACATGGATAGAAGATGATTCTCCACTGGATCCGAGAATTTCGGATTATCGCCGCACCATTTTTAATGCGATGCGCGAATTTGTGCGATTTTTTGATGGCAAAGACAGATTTATGTCTGCACGCGTTTGTGCGGAATCGATTCGAATTTTAAAAGAATTACCTTTCTTATCTGTTTCTCATCCGGATTTGCCTCGCGATATGACAGGAGCATTATTTTCGGTACTCGATTTGATGACAGGCTGGGCAGACACATTGAAAGCGGATGAATCAGCCATGCGTTTGCCTTTAATCCAAGTCTGGCGTGCCAGGTTTGGCTATCAGATGTCCGACGATCAGGTGTATGAACGTGCGCTGACAGCATTAGGCTGTCGTGCCCATGCAGACAGATATCATCCGATGTTTTGGCGTTATGCCTTTGATATGGATCCCTCTCAGTTTGATTATCGGCGGTTTGTCAGTTGTATGGAAGGACTGCTCCGTTGGCATGGCATGCAAGTTCCCGAACTTCCACAATGTGATGTCAATGTACCGATTGAAACATGGTGTGATTCCTGGAGCCGTTCAGTCTCCGCAATGGGGCTTGTTCTGTCTGAATATCACTACAATCCGGCTTTTGCAGGTTCACGTCGTTATTACTTTTTAACGCCATACGAACGAATAGATACACTTCGCAAACTGTTTGTTGCATGTAAACAGAACGCACACCTGCGAGTATGGGTGTAATTGTGTTGCATGATTTTGCTTTATCATGCTATAATACAAGAAGGTTGTTTTTTGGTTTGCTGGAGCTAATGAATTTGCTTCGGCATGTTTTTTCTTTTTCTGCATAAAGGATGTATTTAGGTACATGAAGCGGCGTCAGCAAGGTCCCGGCGTTCCGGGCGATGATAATCAGTACAGAATTAACCACCAAATTCGCATTGCACAGATTCTCGTGATTGGTCCCAATGGCGACAAGCTCGGTGTGATGTCTCCGGAAGAAGCTCGCAATATCGCCGCTGATCACGGTCTTGATTTGGTGGAAGTTGCACCGAATGCGAAACCGCCTGTGTGCCGTATCATGGATTTCGGCAAGTTCCGTTACGAACAGGCTAAAAAAGCAGCCAGCTCAAAAGCTGCTCGCGTGGAACTTAAAGAACTTCGTCTTCGTCCCAAAACCGACGATCACGATATGGAAACCATGGTTCGTAAAGCCAAAGGCTTCATCGCTCACGGCGATCGCGTGCGCCTCGTCATGCGTCTGCGCGGACGTGAACAATCCCATGCCCCACTTTGGCTGACCAAAATGGAAGAAATCATCGAGGAATTTAAAGACTGCGCTCAGATCGCTCAGGCGCCCAAAATTGAAGGCAAAATGATTACCGCCACCATCGAACCTCAAGGCGGTGCCGAAAAAGCTGAAAAAGCTGAAAAATCAGATAAAGCTGAAAAATAATCAGAGCATCGCCAGCCCATCCTCTCTCCATCAGAAAGACGGATTTTGTGCTATCGTCAGGCGTTTCTCCATTTCATAACATGGTGATTTCCAAGGGAGCTCGTTCCCTTGGAAATTCAGAAAGCTGTTTTAACGCACGGAATATATCCATTTCATGGCAGGTTCCAAGGCGTTGGAGACAGAACTCAGCCACTTGACCGAGGGCAGAACAAAGCCCCTTCAAAACTTTTGAGTATGCCGTGAAAAACAGCACTATCCCACGTCTTTGGGCTTGGACTTGCTGTTGCTCCAAAGTTCCGAAACCGGCATTTTGAGACGGAATTTTGCAAAAAGCTTTAAACAGACAGCCACACAAGCAAACTCTAAAATAATCCGAATGACCCCGTGCAAAGGCAGGAAACTCATCCCCCAAACCAAGGCAAATGCTACCAGACCAGAAAATGCCGCAAAAAACACAGAATCCTTGATATGCTGCCAGACCATCTTCAGATTTGAATCAATAAACCGACGCACGAGCACACAATGCATGGCAAAGACCAACAACAGCACGATTTCCCAAACAGTCAACATGCCATAGAGCATATAGGATTCAGGAAGCACCATTAAACTCAAACCGCAGCATACAAAAATCAAACCGGCTTCCACCAATGACGAATAAATGCCGTATTCGGGCTTGCCGCATGCACGATATAAATCGGGATAAGCCTGAAGCAAAGACTTGGTAAATGCGACAACCAAAATAAACGGTATGGCTTTGACAGCTCCTTCCCAATCGTTATCCCCTGACACGACCAAGTCGAACATATCGCCACCGGATATCCAAATAAAGACAGAGGCTACCGCGACAAAAATCGAAATATTTTTCTGATTCCAGAAAAACAGCTTCGTCAAATCCGGACGGCTGTCCTGAAACCGTGCAAAAACAGGGAACGAACTTTTCGTAACGACATTGAAAACCGATAACGCGGGTGTCATTGCCAATTCATAGGCAACTTTATAACCGCCAAACAGCGAAGCTGGCAGAAATTTGCCCAACAAAAGGAAATGCAAATTCTTGTTCAGCTGATCGATCAAAGACCAAATACAAGTTTTCGTTCCATACCCGATAAAACGGCGACATTCCGACCATTTAAAATGGAATGCAGGACGGTATTTGGAACAAATCAAGCCGCCGACGAGCATACCGAGACTGCCGGCAGCATCGCCAATGACCAAAGCCCATGCCCCACATCCGCAAAAAGCCAGCACAATTTTGAGAATCGTACACCACAGTGTGGAAAGTACGGTGACGGCCCCCAGTTTTTCATATTCTAGACGGCGATTGACTAACGAAATCGGCAACGCCGCCCAGCTTGACAGCGTAAATTTAGCAAGCCCGACCATCAAGAGCGGCACCAAGGCAGGATAGCCATAAAAAGCCGCCACCGGCCAAACCAAAGGTACCCCGACAACAAACACCGCGATGCCAAAGAAAAAAGCAAACCAAAATGCGCTGTGTACTTCATCCTGGGTCAAATCGTTATCCTGCAGGATAGCCTGTCCCATTCCCAAACCGGCAAATGCTTCCAAACAAGCTGCAACAGCAATAACAATGGTTGAAATACCAATTTCTTCTTGCGAAAGAAAGACCATCGCCACGACCATGGCAAGTGCCATCAGCACCTGCGAAGCTATCGAAGCGGCACCCATCCAGACAAAACCGGATTTAATGCGTTTATCGGGTTCTGAACCAATTGCCTGTTTATCAGGACCTAAATCTTGAGTCATATTTCATCAGGCTCCAATGCCTGTTATTTTGATGAATACTAAAATGAATGCCACCATGAGGACATGAGAAGACATATCAGGGGGCCAAGCCCCCTGCGGCGCTATGGGCGCGGCGTATTTTGCGAAGCAAGATAGACGCGCCCGCGAGGTGTATGGCGGCCCATAGGCCGTCATAACCGAGCGCCCATACGCGCCTACCCCCGATGCGGGGTGATACCCCGCAACGCCCCGCATTCCCGGGCCAAATATTCTGCCGACATGACCAATCATAAACAATTGAGCCGAGAAACTGCCTCAGAATAATACGTCATATTCTACGATAAATTCAGTACTTTGAAACATTTCACGCCGAAATTCACAACCTTTTATGTGACTTTTTTTAATTCATATCAAATACAGACGATTCCCGTGATATAATGTCAAAATTGGCTAGTTTGAGAGCCTCACCCCCGATTCACCTGATTCTCGCCTCACATCAATCCTCATCCTTTCCCACGCCACGAGAACATCATGAAATTACGCCGCCTTGCCAAGCAAACCCTGCTCTGCTCATGCCTGCTTGTCTTCATAGCCGAAACGCCAGTTGACGTTTATGCTCAAGACAGCACCCAGGAATCACAGCAAAAAGCACTCGAAGCTTACATGACCCCAAAACAGGGCCAAAAAGCAGGTCAAATTGCAAGCAAAGAAATTTTACAGACAGCTCTCAAAAAGCGAGAAAATTTGAATGCGGCATCTGTAGACAGAGCCATCAAAAGCCTTGGCAGTCTGTTCAATGTCAGACTTGTGCGTTCCGGCGATAAATATCTTTATCAGACTGACAGCAGCAAAAAAATCACCCTTCTCAGATATCAAACACAAAGATCTAAAGATATCTACGAAGTCACTCTGAAACCAGACAACAGCTATGAAACCAGACTCATAGATCCGAATGCTCTGCCTTCAAGCCCGCTTCCGTTCGAGCAGGCTCATGCCCAGACTGAAGATGAAATCGATGTCGAAACGGCAGCGATGGCCGGACAGCTTGCGCAAAATCAACCGGCACAGGCACCGGATGCCAACATTCCGGGAGAAAATCTTCAACCACAGGCACCGGATGCCAACATTCCGGGAGAAATTCTTCAACCACAGGCACCGGATGCCAACATTCCGGGAGAAAATCTTCAACCACAGGCACCGGAAGCCAATATTCCGGGAGAAATTCTTCAACCACAGGCGCCGAATGCTGTCATTCCGAACGATATTCAACCCAATCAGCCCAATCCAGACATCATGGTTCAGAACTCAGCTGTTGATACCCTGAATGCACTCGATACGGCCAGTCCCGATGATCCCATTCAGCCCATGGATGATGCGCTTGCCGGCAAACCTAGCCCGGACGATGAATTTCCTCAGGAAGATAACCCACTCTATTTGGGAGGAAACGACGATCCCGATATTTATATCGGCATCCCCGATGATACCGAAGCTTCCGAAGAAGATATCAACACACCTTTGCCCAGCATTGCCCCCAATCCAGACCAGCAGCGTCCGCAGCTCCAACCAAAAACGATCCCGGTTCAACCTGCACAAAGCAAACTAAAACGCACTCAAGATACGGAATCTAAATCTGCATGCTGCGCCATCGGCATTGTCACACTGATTGCCGGCCTTCTTATGATGCTTGCAGCGCTCGCGATTTTCATCGTTCCCGACATCCGCGCTCGAAAGAAATGTTCAGCACTTGGGCTCCATATCCATCAGATGATCCGTATTTCTGCACAACAACGCATTGCATGCATTGAATGTGAAGCGCAGAAATTTATTATCGCCATTCAAAATGACAAAATCATCATGCTTTCTCCGGCTCCCGCCGATTTTGAAACTTTCTGGAAACAGCTCAAAGCCAAAACTTATTGGCAACAGATGGCTAACAAGCCCATTTCCGAAGCCGAATTTTCTAAACTAGTTGCCGCATTCCGCCAATCTCCGCCTGAACCTGATGATTCCCATGAACAGGCATCCATGTCCAGCATCGTTGAAATGCACGAATTCAAAGAAGAACCGTCCTATCAGCTCGATAATCCCTATGCTGAAGATGAAAACATAGAAGACGATCCGGAAGATAAGATTTTATTCAATGTGCTGAATCATCCATTCGACAGCGATCCCAATGTCAGCCAAAGCGCTATTACTGCTGTTATCCATGCACCGCTCCTGGATGAAGAAGACGAAAACGACCACAGTGCTATCACCGCTATCATCAATGCACCTCTGCTGATAGATGATGAATACAGCAATGCATACGAAGACATGGAAGAAATAAGCAGCGATAACGAAGATAACGAAGATAACGAAGAAAACGAAGAAAACGAAGAAAACGAAGAAAACGAAGAAAACGAAGAAAACGAAGAAAACGAAGAAAACGAAGAAAACGAAGAAAAC
>JAGBXG010000169.1 GCA_017629415.1 Pseudomonadota bacterium
ATCTGCCTCAATTCAAAATCGTCCCTTGCCGTAGCGTAAAACCAGTTCGTCGCTACCTTATGCCATCCATCATCAAAGTCCTTCTCAGCATTAGTAGCCATTACGTACGAAAATCTACCACCACCCATATTCTTATGAGACGCAATGAAATCATCTAAATCGACTTTATATGCCGCATGCAGCATCCTTCTAGCAATTTCAATGTCAGCATCCGTAGCACCTCTACACCCCAACAACAAATAACCAGCATTGGTTTGAGCTTCACACAATCTTTGCTCCACCATTCGAGCGTTCATCTTATCTGCGAGTAGCACAAAGCAAAGCACAAGACTCAGACAAAAACAAACAACTAACACACCAAACGCAATCCAATAACGTTTCATCCCCCAACATCTAAAAGCTCTCACATCGCTCATATTTTCCTTATCCTTATCTTTTGAATCTTCGTGCTTCATAGTATTCATTAGAACTTTCTCGCCTTCAAAAACGTTCTTGCTATCACAACATCTCTACTTTTTATTCATGCGTTGTTTTCCTAAACAAACTCATTTCATTTCCAAAATACAAAAAGCGTGAACTTCATTCAAGGTATATCCAAGAATTTTTCATCGTCCAATAAAAAATCGCTCACTAAAATTGACTTCCTTGAAAGTATTTTGTTCGCTCAACAATCCTCATTTTGCTCCTCCACCAATGACATTAAGAAATGCTGTATGAAAAACTGCTTGCCTTGCGGCGTCGCTCCATCCCCTATCGGTGAAAGCATCGGGCGCATCAGTGTAATGCACTGAAGCATCACAACCACCAAAATGGCAAGCCAGGAATACAGTCCGGCACAACCGCTGAACACCCCTGACATATAGGCCCGCTTGATCGGTAGCACGCCGAAACCTACAGCCACCGATCCTGCAAACAGAAGAATCATCAAAAAGAAACCCAAACAGGCCGTAGATGCCGAAAATAGCCATACAACCGGTGCCAACGCCCCCATTACGCATCCCATCATCGCAGTCACAACCAGCCCCACCGTGACAGTCCTGCTAAACGACAGCACCACACCCGATATGCACATGAATACATACAGCGACGGAAGGCAAAGCGCAAATCCAAACACGACCACACCTATCATTTTCGCCATGTCCAACAACGCCACACGCCAATCCACAAAAAATCCCATCACAAGGCCGAAGATGCCAAACCCGCCAAGAGTCAGCAGAACAAGAAATGATATCAGCCTCCCATACTGTCTGCACTCGCAGAT
Organism: Pseudomonadota bacterium; assembly: GCA_017629415.1. The sequence continues at coordinate 1,262 of JAGBXG010000169.1, forward strand.
ATACCGCACAAAACCGCCTGGATCACACAACATCTCCGACAGACCTGGCACCCACGCGCAGTCCACTTCATTCCGAACCGTATTTTCATTCATCTTATTGCTCCTTTATTGACAAAGTTAGGTATTATCTGTTTGAAAAGTGACTCCAATACATTGCTGTCGAGCGCGTCCTCACGCAGGAACTCGACCTTTATGTTCGGGCTTCCAACCAATGGACGCATCATCCAACCGATCTGCGATCCAACCACCGCAAATGCCGTCAGCCAGCATATCAGCAGAAAGCGCAAATTGCCACCCAATGGATTCCGTGACTTCAGCTCCGCATAAAGCCTGATGTTTCCGACCACACCAGCGCCAGACATCACCATCAGATGCATAAGCATCAGACAGGAATGCGCAAAGCGCATTTCATTCCTTGTCCCGGATTCCGGCGCGCCTGAAGCAACGAAAAACAGCACGACCGGCACCAGCGCCAACAGAATCTTGGACGCAACAGCCATCGCATCGAACATATGCACAAATACCTCGCGATAACGCATGTCGACACCAGCAACAAGCGCCGCCAACCAGCTGAAACCGCTCACGACAGCCGTTGTCGCAACGAACACAATCGACAGCTTCACCGCAATGAATGCCGCCATCTCAGGCGAGCGCCACCAACCAAGCGCCAGCCCATAGGCAAAAGTACCGATTGCTATTATGGCTGCGTTCTTCATTTCTTTTGGCGAAGCTTTACCGCCTCTTCGTAACATAATACATCTTCCGCACGTCTCGGCTCGCCCTTTCTGACAACCTTGCCGTCAGGAGTGATCCATTCTTCGCGCCAGGCGGCTCCGTCCGGCTCCCCGTTTTTGTCAGTCAGATATATCTTCTTGTTCA
>JAGBXG010000017.1 GCA_017629415.1 Pseudomonadota bacterium
CTTTCTCAGCCAAGTCTTTTGCTTTTTCAGCGGCGGCAAGCATAGCAGCTTCAACAGCTTTCTGAGCCAGTTCTTTAGCTTTGGCGACTTCAGCTTCACGTTCTTCAGCTTCGGCTTGCATACGTTCAGCCATACGTTTTTGACTGGCTTTTTGGTCTTCCATCGCCTGGCGCATCGAAACGGGCATCAAATCAGCCATCGACATGGTCTTTTTCACCGCTTCGTCCTCTGATTTCTGACTCGTTTTTTGGTCTTCCATCGCCTGACGCATCGAAGCAGGCATCAAATCGGCCATCGACTGAGCTTTCTTCTCTGTTTCAGCTTTTTGAGAGGCAGCAGCCATCATTTCAGCCATAGACAAAGGCTTTTTATCGCTTTCGGCCTTTTTGGGGGCAGAAGACATCGGAGAAACCGCCATAAGTTCGGCCATAGACATCGCTTTTTTCGGTTCAGATTTCTTCTCAGGCTTTTGAACCATACGAGCCGCCAGTTGTCGCAATTCGTCCACCTGATCGGCATCAGACTGGGATTTCGATGTTTGGGGAGCAGACTTGGCACTTGCCTCAGGCTTCTGCATACTGCGCATAGCCTCGCGATGTTCCGGCTTCATCTTCGAAAAATCCGGAACTTCAGCATGAACACGGCAAATTTGTGTCAGCATGCGTAACTTGATGTTATGCATCATCTTCTCGAACAGGGAGAACGCTTCACGTTTATATTCCTGTTTCGGATCTTTTTGAGCATATCCGCGCAGAGAAATCGACTCGCGAAGGCCTGTCATTGCCGTCAAATGGGCTCGCCAGAAATGGTCAATTTCCCGCAGATAATAATTCTGAGCCAATTCCAAAAGCAGATCTCTGCCCGTTTGTCCCTTGTAAGGGCTGTCCTGACCTAAATTTTTATCAAAAGCATAGACAATATCATCAAATTGTTTGATCTGTTTCTTATAATGTGCCTCGACTTCATCCCAAATCAGTTTGAGTTGTGCATCGCGGTCACCGCGTCCCACGCGATTGAAGTCGATTTTCAGCTTAAACCCAAGAATGGCATCCAAAGATTTCAGCATACCGCTCATGTTCCAGTCTTCGTAGGCCATTTCAGGCGGCATATATTCATCTGCATAAGTATAAATAACGTCTTCAAAGGCGTTCAGCACTTCTTCTTCCAGGGATTGGGATTCGCCCTTTAAGATGTTGCTTCGAAGCGTATAAATCGACTTACGCTGGGAATTCATAACATCATCGTACTCGATGAGGTTTTTACGGATATCGAAGTTTCTGCCTTCCACACGTTTTTGTGCGGTTTCGATAGATCTTGAGACAATACCGGCTTCAATGGGAATATCGGCCTGTTTGTCCATCCCGAAAATAGCCATTCTATTCTTAAGTTCTTCGCCGCCGAAGATACGCAGCAAGTCATCGTCAAGCGAAAGGAAGAAACGGCTGGCCCCCGGATCGCCTTGACGGCCGGCACGACCGCGAAGCTGGTTGTCGATACGGCGTGATTCGTGGCGTTCTGTACCTAAAATGAAAAGACCGCCTGCTTTGGCAACTTCAGCTTTTTCGAGCGCACATTGTTCGCGATAGTTTTCCAGTTTGCGCTGATAATCGGGATGTTTGTCATCGCCGTTGCATTCCATTTTGGCCAAAAATTCGGGATTGCCGCCGAGCAAAATATCGGTACCGCGACCGGCCATGTTCGTGGCAATCGTGACAGCACCTTTGCGACCAGCCTGAGCAATAATCTCGGCTTCACGCTTGTGATTTTTGGCATTCAAAACATTATGTTCAATGCCAAGACGCGAGATAGCCTTGCTGAAAACTTCGCTTTTTTCGACGCTGACAGTACCGACCAAAATCGGCTGACCGGCATCGTGGCATGTCTTAATCTGCTGCGCAATGGCCTTAATCTTTTCTTTTTCATTAAAGTAAATGACGTCCTGATAATCCTTACGGATAATCTGTCTCGCCGTCGGGATGCTGACAACATCGAGTTTATAAATTTTCTTGAATTCCTCGGCTTCGGTATCCGCTGTACCCGTCATACCCGCAAGTTTCTCATACATGCGGAAATAATTTTGGAAGGTAATCGTGGCCAAAGTCTGGCTTTCGGCTTGAATTTCTACGCCCTCTTTGGCCTCAATCGCCTGATGCAAACCATCAGACCAGCGGCGGCCATGCATCATACGCCCCGTAAAGTCATCAATAATGACAATTTTGCCGTTCTCAATGACATAGTTCTGATCGAGTTTATAAAGCGTATGAGCCTGCAAAGCCTTGTTCACGTGATGCAGATATTCGATATATTTCGGATCATAGATATTATCGACTTTCAGATGACGTTCGAGTTTCTCAATACCCGATTCATTCAAGGCCACGCTCTGATTCTTCTCGTCAACGGCATAATCTTCATCGCGCTTGAGGAACGGCACGAGTTTATTAATTTCTTTATAAAGATTGAGATCCTGTTCAAGCTGTCCTGAAATGATGAGCGGCGTGCGCGCTTCGTCAATCAAAATAGAGTCCACTTCGTCAACAATGGCATAAACATGGCCGCGCTGAACATAGTCAGACAGCTGATATTTCATGTTGTCGCGCAAATAGTCGAAGCCGAATTCATTATTGGTGCCGTAAGTAATATCGCAATTGTACGACTTGCGGCGTTCCGTATTCTCCATATCGGTGAGAATCTTGCCGACCGACAGACCGAGGAATCGATAAATCTGTCCCATCCAGTCGGCATCGCGGCTGGCCAAATAATCGTTGACCGTCACAAGATGTGCACCGCGTCCCGGCAAGGCATTCAGGTACATCGCCGTCGTGGCTACAAGCGTTTTACCTTCACCGGTCTTCATCTCCGAAATCTTGCCTTGATGCAGCACAATACCGCCAATCAGCTGCACGTCATAATGCCGCATATTCAGCACGCGCTTGCCCGCTTCACGCACGGTCGCAAACGCCTCGGGCAAAATATCATCCAGAGATGCGCCGTTATCCAGCATTTCGCGGAATCTTTTCGTCTGATCCTGCAAGACTTTATCGCTCATGCCAGAGATGACTTCTTCCTGCCTATTAATACTATCGACAATCGGCTGAATCTTGCGCATCGTGCGCTCATGGCTGGTGCCGAACAATCGTTTAAAAAATCCACCAATCGACATTCTTGTCTCCAATACTTATGCAAAAACAAAACGCCACAACACGGCGTAAATTATCATTATACACGCAATCATAGAAATGCGCGGCAAAATTCGTACCACCATAGGCACAACAATGCACAGGTCAAACCCAAAAGCCACACGGGACAACCGGCCGCCACATTTCAACACCGGGACTGATGTGGCGGGGGTAGGCGCGTATTGGCGCGCGGCTATGCCCTGCCCTTCGGGCGGCATACGCCTTGCGTTGCGCGGCTATTCCGCTTCGCTCCATACGCGCGCAAAAAGCGCCGCAGGGGGCAGCCGCCCCCACACACAGACACGCACGACGTACAAAAGGTCTTTTGGAACGCCCCGTAACTCGCGGCCCGGATGTTAGCTGAAATCATAAACAATGCCGCGTCTGGCAATTCTAAATCCCAAATCTTCAGCAGCGCGGAATGAAGTTTCAGGCGTATCGTCGCCATAATGCATCAAAATAATGCGCTCCGCGATGTCGCGCGGCAAATCCGCGAGTTCCTGGAACGAAGTATGAACCGTCCCAGGCCACGGCGGCGCAAATGTCACCTCATGAAAAATCGTTTCAACACCCCGGTTCAAAAGACTGTCAATGCGTTCGCGGCTGAATGTACAATCCGAAGTATAAGCCACACGGCCATCCAGAATCATGCCGTAAGACGGACGATGACGCACATGAATCACCGGAAAAATTTCACAACGGAGACCAAAAATCTCATACGGCCGATGCGGCTCAAACACCTCAACATCTGCATAATCTTCCAGCATCAGCTGACGCTCGCGATGCCCGTCAAAAGCCGTAGACTCCATCGCGCCACGCAAACAATTTTCCCAAATATCACTGCCTTCAATGCCCGAATAACGGCTCAGCAAACCATTGGGAAGATAAAGACGGATACGCCTCTGGTGCCCGAAAAAATTCGTGAAAAAAAGCTCTTCAAGCCCAAGAACATGATCGCCATGCAAATGGGACACAAAAACACCGTCAATGTCTGCCAGAGAAACATTCATGCTGTTCAAAGCAAGCGGACAAAGCAAGCCGCAGTCCAAAAGCCAGGCATGCGCATTGACCCGAATAATGGCATTTGTATTGTAATTGACCGGCGGCTTCGACCATGCATTGCCAGTGCCTGTAAATTCCACCGTAAACCTTGTTTTCGTCATATTGACCTGTCCTCGCCTGGGCACAGCGTACACGATAAATCATATTATCATGACGCCTTCATACATGATTCGTACCCCAAATGAAAGATTGCCGCAATATTGGCACCAAATGACTTCATGTCACGTCGTTTAAAATCAGATTGTCAATTGAAAGTATTGTGTTATATTCACAAATCGGTGCAGAATCATGCGTCAAATAAAAACGCATGACTTTGGAACGTTTTCTTGTGATTTTTTTTGGAACGACAGCTTCATGAACTCGGGATTAGGTCGATACATCTTAAAGTTCATTTCAGGTAAATACCAAGGCGGCGAATTTGCCCTCGAAATGAATCAGGAACTCATCATTGGCCGCAGCAGCGAGCTGGAAATGGTACTCATCGAAGACATGGTGAGCCGCCATCACGCCAAGATAACAACGTCTGCTGATGAAATTTACATCGAAGACCTTGGCAGCACCAACGGCACGTTCGTCAATGGCGAAAAAATAACGCGCAGCAAACTGAAAGAAGGCGACCGCATTTTGATTGGTACTTCGATCATCAAGCTCGTTTATGAAGAAGGTGAAAGCAATCAGCCACCTCCTCCGCCCGTCGAAATCCGCATGGAAACACCCGCACCCACCATGAGCGTGACCGGCGCACGCCGCGTGGCCCAAACCGGCACCAAACACGGCGGCACTCAGTCCGGTGTCCTCTCCGGTGTGCTCGATCAGCTCCCACTGCCCGATTTACTCCAGCTCTTCGGCTCCTCCAAAAAAACTGGCGGACTCTTCATTACAACTCCAGGCGGCACCGAAGGCTGCATCTACCTCCGCGAAGGACGCGTCTACGGCGCAGTCATCAACCACAATTATGATGTCCCCGTCGATAAAGCTTTCTATCGCATGATGTGCTGGACTTCCGGAAACTTCCTGCTCGATAATACCGCCTCCTACGAATTCCAAAATCCTATCGATGAAACCGTCGAATCCATGCTCATGGAATCCATGCGCATCATCGATGAAACACATTCACTCGGCGAAGATGTTCCCGCCTACGAAGCCATCTTCCGAATCGAGTTCCCTCTCATCCCAAAACTGAGAGACCTCACCCCCACACAGCTCGACATATTCCAGCTCGCGCTTGCTGAACCCTCCATGGAAGCCATTCTCAACCGCAGTACGGAGGATGATATCGAAACCACAAAGGCTATCATCCACCTCATCAAAAACAACTATATGCAGGTTGTATAGCAACAATAAGCCGCTTCCCTTCGCGCGAGGCGGCTTTTTTTTAGGAGACTTAAATGTCACTCATCGTTGAAATCCAAAACCAAGTTAAAGATGCTATGAAATCCGGCGATGCCAAACGCCGCGATGCCCTCCGCCTTATCCTCAACGCACTCAAAACCGAAGAAAAAGAAAAACGCGTTGAACTTACCCCGGAACAAGAAATCGAAATCCTCACACGCGAAGCCAAAAAACGCCGTGAAGCCATCGATGCCTATACTCTGGCAGGCAGCCAGGAACGCGCCGATAACGAAGCCTACGAACTCAACCTCATTCAAGGTTTCCTACCCGCTGCACTGACCGAAGATGAAGTCAAAACTATCATCGCTGAACTCGTCAAAGAACTTGAAATCACCTCCAAAAAAGAACTCGGGAAAGTCATGAAATCACTCATGCCCAAAATTAAAGGACGCTTCCCGGGCAATGAGGCCAAAAAACTCGTCGATGCCGTCGAACTGTAATCCTAAAGGCCGCTTAAGCGGCCTTATTCACGTCGTTTACGCCAAAAAGCTAGCACCATGACTCAAAATAAATACTTCGGAACAGACGGCATTCGCGGGTTGGCGAATCAATTTCCCATGACTGTCGATGTGGCTCTCAACCTCGGCAAAGCACTCGTCGCCATGCTTCCGAAGCGCGGTTCTTCTTTCAAAGTCCTCATCGGAAAAGATACCCGACGTTCGGGATATATGTTCGAAGCGGCATTGGCCGCCGGTGTCAACGCCATGAACGGCGATGTGCTCTTCACAGGCCCCTTGCCAACACCAGCCATTGCCCATCTGACAACCGCCATGCGTTGTGATGCCGGCATTGTGATCAGTGCATCTCATAACCCATACCATGACAATGGCATCAAAATCTTCGCCGCAGACGGATACAAACTTCCCGATGACGTGGAACATGAAATCGAAAACCTCCTAAACAACCCTGTTTCGCTCAATAATGGCACATCACCGGAGTTCATCGGACGCTCCAAACGTATTGACGATGCACTCGGCCGTTACAATGCCTTTGTAAAATCTGCTTTCGAACGCGATTTGACACTGGACGGACTCAAAATTGTCATCGATTGTGCCAATGGGGCCGCTTATCGTATCGCACCAACCGTCCTTGAAGAACTCGGCGCACAAATCATCACCACAGGCGTTCAACCCAACGGCTATAACATCAATGATGGCGTGGGGGCTTTACATCCCAACCATTGCGCTAAACTCGTCAGGGAACATCACGCACATCTCGGCATCACACTCGACGGCGATGCCGATCGCCTCATCCTTGTCGACGAACACGGCAATATCGTTGATGGCGATATGATTATGGCCATGCTCGCTGTTGACCTGAAAAAACGCGGCTTGCTGCAAAAAAATACTCTCGTAACAACAGTCATGAGCAATCTCGGACTCCATCATGCCATGCGCGCTCAAAACATCGATACCATTCAAACCAAAGTCGGCGATCGCTATGTCGTAGAAGCCATGCGTGCCAATGGTTACAGTATCGGCGGTGAACAAAGCGGACATATCGTGATGCTCGATCATGCCACTACCGGCGACGGTCTCTTGGCTGCATTGCGCGTGCTTTCACTCGTTGCACGCAGTGAAAAAACACTCTCAGAGCTGGCCAGTGTCATGGAAAAACTCCCGCAAGTTCTCATCAATTTCCGCGTGGATCGCAAAATCCCCATCTCCGAACTTCCGCAAGCCACTCAAAAAATCGATGAAATATCAAAGGCTTACGGAGACACCGGACGCGTTTTGGTGCGCTATTCAGGCACAGAACCCAAATGCAGAGTCATGCTTGAAGGTCCCGATATGGATCGCCTCGAAAAAGATGCCAACACCATCGCTGATATCATTGCTAAAGAAACTTCCGCCTAGTGCAGCTTTAAGTTCCGAGCCTATGCTAACGCATACGGCTCGTTTTGCGGCGGCCTATGCGGTGCATACGGCCGCCGTTCTTCATTTTTTATCTTACCTTCTTGTTCAAAAATATGCGCTGTAACTCTCTCTCTGAAACCATAGCATTTGGCAAAAAACTGGGTACCCTGCTCCATCCCGGAGACGTGATTGCCCTGCGCGGCAACCTGGGAATCGGTAAAACCCAACTCGTTCATGGGATTGCCCAAACTTATCTCAATGATGAAACAGCTCATGTCTGTTCACCTTCTTTCACGATCATTAACCGCTATGAATCGGGAAATCGAGCCATTCATCACCTCGATCTTTATCGCCTCTCAACGCTTGAAGAACTCGAATCAACCGGTTATTGGGATACCATCGAGGATCCCGATGCCCTTATCCTCATTGAATGGCTTGAACAAGTCGATCGTGCACAGCCTATCGAATTTGTAACCATCGATATCCAGTTCGAAGATGAAACCGGCGATCTCGGCAATACTGCACGGCTTTTTGCTTTAGAAGGTTCCGGAGAACTTTACGAGCGGTTAAAGCCTGCTTTTTAAATTCCATTTTGCATACAGTGTGGGGTTTAGGGCGAAGTCCCAAAAGACCTTTACGTATCCCCTGGATTCACTTTTTGGAGTTTATCATGCGTCTGCATCCCATATTTCTGACGAGCTATCTCATTTTACTCTGCAGCTGCAACGAAAGCACAGAAACTCAGCATGAAAGTATCTGCGGTAATGGTGTGCTGGAAACCGGAGAAGGATGTGACGGTGCCATCCCCAGTCAAATGACGTGCGCCACTGTCCTGGGAGAAGGCGCAACAGGTGTCTTATCTTGCATCAACTGTCAAATTCATACCAGCATGTGCATTGGAACAGGCACTTGCGGCAACCACCAGATTGACAACGGTGAAACCTGTGAACCTGGGGAAACAGCAATACCCACTTGCGAATCTTTGTTAGGATCAGGCTATCATGGCACTGTAACATGCCAGGCTTGTCAGTATGACACCTCAAACTGCATTTTGCACACATGCGGCAACGGAGCCATTGATAACGGCGAAGAATGTGACACCGTTGTGCCATGGAATCACACATGTGAAACAGAATACGGCAAAGGTGCAACCGGCACACCCGTGTGTACATCGCAATGCACGCTCGATTTTTCACTCTGTGTTCCGCCTGAAAATACATGCGGCAATGGTGTCATCGACTCCGGCGAAGCCTGTGAACCCGGCGATGACGGTGTCCCAACTTGTGACTCTCTCATGGGAACAGGTTATGATGGAAATGTGATCTGCAAAGATTGTCAATATGATACATCAGCATGTCACTTATCCCAGGTTTGCGGAAACGGCACTGTTGAAGGCAACGAAACCTGTGACGACGGAAACCAACAATCCAAAGACGGCTGCAGTGCCGATTGCATGACCATTGAAACCGGCAAAAAAATTACTGCCATGACTTGGAATGTCTTATTTGAATACGAGGAATGGGGCGGCAAACCCGTAGCCCCGCGCGCGATCAAATTGCACAATATACTCGCGTCTTATCCCACACTGCCGGACTTCTTAGCCTTGGAAGAATTAAGTCCCGAATGGTATCTGCCCGAAAATTTCGAACAAATCACTTCCCTGGGCTACCAAAAAGCCGTCGAAAAAGAACCAGGTTCAACGTATGAAATGTTCTCTCAAATCGTATTTTTGAAAGACAAATACACCATGATCGAATCCGGATATCAAACACTACCTGCAACAAGTACTGATGAACTGACACGCAAGAAAACTTGTGTGACATATGCCGTACTTGAAGACAAAGAAACCGGCGATAAGTTTATTCCCATGGCCACACATTGGCTGCCTAACAATGGCGTAACTTCAGATATGACGTATGGTCAAGTCGTTGATAAAATCCTCGAAAATGAAGCCATTCGAATAGAAGGAGCCACGATTTCTGCTGCACTTATCCAAGAACTGCAAGCCAAATACCCCGAAGCCCAAATCTTCTATGGAGGTGACCTCAACACCTTCGATCTTTCTATATTACTCAATATTTTGAATGCACCGAATATGGCTGCTTTGGTTTCCATCTTCCAGCTCGTAGGATCTACAACAGAAATCCCAGACGATTATGTCGGTTCACATCGTTTGCTTGCCAACAACAGCGACTTGTTAGATGCCAGAACAACGGCATTGGCCACACAAGTTGCGGTGAACGACAAACCGACAACAACAGATCCCGGCATCCCCAGTGTCATTACGGAAGCCGGAATCCCTATCGTTATTGACTATGCCTTTTTCAGTGCATCGTTTACCTTACGAGAATATGAAGTGATGTATGGCGACAACTATGATTTGTCTGATCACCGCCCTGTTCGCATTGTGTTGGAGTATTTCAAATGAAACGATTCATGAGTTTAAGCTTGCTCGCATTCATGATTTCAGGCTGTGCATGGATTGACGATTTAGGCACTGACGAAAGCAAAGCACAGTTTGAATTTTCTGCATCTGAAAATTTGCCAGAAAAATACATCTGCATATCCGAACAATTCCCACTGACATTGACAGATTTTGATGTCGACAGTCCATGGGATGATTTGGTTCGAATTCAGATGTATGAAAATATCTCCAAACCACTCCTCACCAATCAGTTAACGGTGGTTTTTGCGCAATACAACGCAGAAACATTAGAACCTTGTCCTGAAATTGACAGTTTGGTGGGAACGACAATATCCGTGGGGCCCAATCAATGCACAAGCGTCTATATCCAGGGAAATGCCTGTCTGCCCGCATTCACAGCCCATGTTACCGGAACGATGAAGCTGACATCATTTTCGACAGAACGCAAAGGCCGTATAGAAGGCACTTTAACAGGTCAGCTTCAAGATATTCAACGTATTCAAACGAACGATGGCAATTGGCGTGAAGTCGTCACA
>JAGBXG010000170.1 GCA_017629415.1 Pseudomonadota bacterium
ATCTAATGATTAATACACCAAAAACTTAGACTGCTGTTGAAAATCGAAGTAAAGATGCAAGTGTTAGGTTTGATTTTATGATAATATAAAAGATTATAAAGTTTGTTGACTGCGATTTCGATAGGTTCAAGCATGTGATCTGCCATATCGACGAGATGCGCAGTACCTAAAACTTTATCCAAGCGGCAGATTTGAAAGCCAAAAGATAACATGACCGAGATAAAGTATATAACCATTTTGAGGCACATCACAACGACATTAGATATCAGCATGATCAATGCTCTGACCATTGTGCCGCCTGGAAGGAAGGCAATAGGAATGGTAAAACCGCGTCTGTCTTCGCGATGTCTGGCGATAAGTTCAATGGTTAATATCATATATTGCAGCACGCCAACTGCAATGAGTGCTGTTAATATAGACATGTGATAGGCGAGCGGTGTTTGTATATTAAAATATACACCCATGGCCGCATCGCCGAGGAGAAAGACGGCAACCAGCATGAGAACTTCTAAAATGATGGCTGCTATTGTGATACGTTTTTGGCAAGCGCGCTCGTATTTCGTCATAATTTACCTACATCCACGGTCCATTGCCGGTATATACAAAAGGATGGTGCATGGAATGTTCAGCATGATCTGGATAATCGCTGCGATAGTGGCCACCGCGGCTTTCTTTGCGTTCGAGTGCTGCCTGTGTAATAATTTTGGCAGCATCGATCATATTGCAGAGCATGACAGATTGAGGGTTTTGAGCTGTAATTTCGTCGAAGATGGCCAAGGCATGTTTCATACTTTGTTCGGTACGGACGAGTCCGACATCGTTCCACATGGTTTGGCGCAGCAGATCGGCCCATTTTTCTTCTTCCGGCGTCACAAATGTTGGACGTTTTATATATTCTCGCGGGGGAATTTCATATTGGATATTCCAATCTATATTTTCCAAGATATCTTGGCTGACGCGAGCCCCAAAAACGAGTCCTTCTAATAATGAGTTGCTGGCAAGCCGGTTGGCGCCATGGACACCGGTTGCAGAAACTTCGCCGCAAGCCCATAAGCCCGGGCATGTTGTTCTGCCGTTTTCATCAACGCTGACACCGCCCATGTGGTAGTGTGCAGCCGGAGAAACGGGCAGCATTTCGGACATGGGATCGAGATGGGCTTGCTGGCAGAAGCCATAAACTGTGGGGAATTTGGTCGGGAATTTGTCGCCGACACAACGGGCATCGAGCATGACACGGAAGCCTTTTTGCTGTTCTGCCCAAATACCACGTGCAACAATATCTCTTGGGGCCAGCTCGGCATCTTTATGAATATCGAGCATAAACCGGCGGCCATTGGCATGAAGTGTAGCTCCTTCACCGCGCAAGGCCTCTGTCAGAAGCGGCAGCGGATCTACGGTTGTGTTGAGTGCGGTGGGATGAAATTGAACAAATTCGACATCTGAAAGTACGGCTCCCGCGCGAGCCGCGATGGCCAGACCATCTCCTACGGATTCCACGGGGTTCGTCGTATATTGATAAATACGGCCGATGCTGCCGCAGGCCAGTACGACCGCCGGTGCTTTGACTTCAACAACTGTGCCGGTTTCATTCATAAAACCATACACACCGGCAACATGATCGTTGGCACGAAGCAAATCCACAACATAACAGTTTTCAATGACTTGCACATTTTCAGCGCGTTTGACGGCTTCGACCAGCGCGCGTTCCACTTCGGCACCTGTACTGTCGCCATTGGCATGCAAAATCCGGCGTCTGCAGTGTGCGGCTTCACGCCCAAACAAGAGTTCTCCATCGGCAGTTCTGTCAAATTGTGCGCCCACTTCAATCAGCTTACGAATTTGCGCAGGACCTTCGCGCGTCAGCAAGTCGACACATCCTTTTACCGAAAGTCCATCGCCAGCCACCAGCGTATCTGCGGCATGAAGCTCAGGCGAATCATCCTTGCCCATCGCACATGCAATACCGCCCTGCGCAATCGGTGTCGAACCGCCGCGTCCCAAAGCAGCTTTTGTTAAAACAACAACACGTTTTCCAGTCAGTCCCAGCGCGGCCGAAAGCCCCGCAATTCCCCCGCCTATAATGGCAACATCTGCATAAATACTCTGCATTGAATCAATTACTCCTTATCAGCCGCATAAAATCCCACATACGGCGCGCCCTTCTATATAATATGAGGATGATTTTGCACGAAAATACGACATGCTTGACGCCATAATGACGCGTTTTTATGGACAGGGGGCAGCAGCCCCTGATCTATCCCCGTTTTGGTTGACACTTTCAGACTCAAGGAGAACGGAAGTGATCAACAACGAATTACGAGAAAGAATTCTGGCAACCTACTGTCCATGGGTATATGGCTATAAAAGAACAGCTTTTGAGAGCTTTGCTCGTTGAGTATCAAAAGGAATTTATTCCAGAAGCTCTATCTGAATACCCACTGTTTCAGTCGAGTGATGAATCATCATCTTCGGATGAAGCAGCAGAATCCACAGTTAAAGTCAGGAAACCCAA
>JAGBXG010000171.1 GCA_017629415.1 Pseudomonadota bacterium
CACACCCAAATCGACATAAAATTAGAGCAAATCCTCAATCAATATCTCAAAATCAATACTTGCCGAAGACAACCGGCACAAAACAAATGTCTCTTTCCAACTTCAAATCACAAAATCGGATAAAACTCGCGGCATCCCAAAATCAAACACTCACAGTATGCCTCGAAATCCTGAGACGATATCGAGCTGTGCTGCTTTATGAAGTTACTGGATCCGGAAAAACATACGTCGCATCTGCACTCGCTCAATTTCTGCTCAATACCCAACAGATAGAAACCATCATCGTTGCCCCCGCACACCTCATCGCCAACTGGAAACATGTACTTGAACAATTTCAACTCAAAATTCCGTGTTATTCTTATCAAGCCGCAAGCTTAAATACCATTCCACCCCCAACTTCTGAAAATGTGCTCTGGATTTTAGATGAAGCACATATGCTCAAAAATCCTGCCTCCAAACGCAGTCAAACCCTCAAACGTCTGACCGCCAGACATCAAGTATGCATGCTGACTGCCACCCCCATATCCATGGGATGGAAAGACCTTCATGCCCTGATTCAACTGTGCGGTTTTCCACCTGACAAGGAACTCATCACACCACTATGGATAAAAGCATTTGCTGCTGCCATTACTCCGCAAACCTATGTCGCACCTCTAGGTATTGATATTCCAGTTCAAGTAAAACAGATTCAGCTCACTTATGCATTCACAAATAATATGCATCTCGCGACAACATTACTAGAAACCATGCAGCAAATCGAGTGGTATTCTATTGATGCCAAAGCCCAACTCTCCTCTGTCACACTGCTTTCTTCTGTTCTCATGCACAGACTGTGCAGCCATCGAACATCTTGCCTAAAAACGCTCACAAAACTTGCACGCTATTACAAAGCCTGCCGTCTTAACCACACTCAACAGCTTCTGACTCGACAGGCTTTCTACAAAATGATGGGATGCGATGGCAGACAAAATCTCTTGCCTTTTGCCGACTTCATCTATGGAGGCATTGAAAATAATGATGCAAAAGAAAAATTAGAAAACGTTATCGAATACATTCAATCTGCCGTGAAACAGCTGCACAATATTTGTCAAACTGAAGACGATAAATTCATTCAACTCGACAAATATCTCCAAACTATTCCATCAGAACAAAAAATTGTCATCTTTTCACAATACGCGGATACAGCACGGTATTTTGCACAAAAATTATATCCAAAATATCGTGTGGCCTTGCTCACAGCAGATGAAGCAGAACTCAACGGCATCAAAATATCCCCAGACATCATGATGGCGATGTTTGATCCGACTCAAAATATGCCAAACTGGTGGAAAGATAACAAATTTCAATCAGCACAAATCCTCGTATGCAGTGACGCTTTTGCCTGCGGACACAATTTTCAAAAAGCCTCTGTCTTGATTCACCTCGATAAACCTTGGAACCCAACACTACTAAAACAACGCATGGGCAGAATTGTGCGTAAAGGACAATCATCAGAAAATATCATTATCGTCCACATGACCATGAATCATCCTCCACAATCCCTCAAACAATATGAAAACCAATTAAATCATCGCGTTTTTCAAAGAGAAAAACTCCAAAATGAGTGGTTTCATTCAATATCAGCACCGCTGCATGCACAAGCTTATTTACTTTGTAATTCTCAAAATTTCCCAGAAACATGGATATATACAGATGAAACATGGCTTCCTGTTCCAATACAAATATTGCCGCCTGCTATACAATTATTCAAACAAAATGCGGAAAACCATTCATTCCCATGCAGCACTACAGACCATTCAAAAAATTCGTTAGAATTCTCAAACGAATATATCCTTCATCCAAACAAAAATATGGAAATCAATTGGTTTTCTATAGAAGATACAGATTTAATCAGTGCATTTTATCCGATCATGTTTAAACACCGAAAAAAACTAGATATCTTTTGGAATACGATAAAACATTATCAGCACATTCCAAATATCCATTATTATATCGAAAAAATCACACTTTTTACCTTTCAATGCTCAATCTTCCCCCAGCTCCTGACTTATCTCACAGAAACTGTCAAATCATTACCTCAATCCCCAAAAAGTCTTTTCAAACAGATTTTACACCTACCATTAACCTCAAGTCCACCTCCTCATACCCCATGCCTCATCCTGCGCAATCTCAGTTTTCCACCCAAAATAAAACAAGCCACGCTTTCCAATAACGGTTTCCACATCTCTTCAACAAATGCTTAACACCTCATACTCAATGCTCCAACACATGAATCCAAAAACACACAAATCATATATACGAAAA
>JAGBXG010000172.1 GCA_017629415.1 Pseudomonadota bacterium
CAGCACGCTCCCTCCTTTCATTTCTTGCTTTCTCGAAATCACATCCATTCTGCGGCAAAAACAGCAGAAAATACGAATGATTCAACGCCCCCAAAAACGTCCCAAATTGCGGGATTCCAAAGGGGCTTGAGCCGTATGCAAAAAGTTCTGTCTCTAAACTTGTCATCGGAACATGAAATCTATAAGAAGTGCGCGGCCATGAGAGGTTTGTGGCCATGTGTTTGAGTGTCATTAAAAAAGGAGACAGAATGCGGCGGAAATTCAGTTTGTTCATATTGGGGATTTGCTTGATGATAACGAGCTGCAATGAAGTCAATGTGCAATCCGGCAACCCTGAGGATTACGGATATGCTGTCACACCGGCAAGTCTGACGATTCACGAAACAGGACAGGCTTCGAAATTCCGTGTCCATCTTCATGCTTTGCCGGCTCAGGATGTCGTTGTCAGCCCGACATTCTCAGATAATTCCGAATTCTCGATTGTCCCCGATATGGCAACGCTTAACGCCGAGAATTATGCGCAAGGCGTAGAGTTTACGGTGACACCTATCAACGATAAGATGGCCGCTGGACTGCAGACCGTCCCCGTTGCCTTGACGCTTGTCAGTGCAGACAGCGGTTGGGCAGCAGTGCCTGTTCAGACCTTGCAGATCACATGTCAGGATGCCAGTTCACCGGCAATTCCGGATAATCCTAACCCGGATAATCCTAACCCGGATAATCCTAACCCGGATAATCCAGGGCCTGTGACGCCTGCCGATATTCGTATGGTCGTCGCACCGGCGGCCTTGGAGTTGACGGAAAGCGGCAATGGCGGTGAAATCACAGTCACTTTGAGCGATATCCCTGGCTCGAATGTGACGATTACGCCTGCTTTTGAGGATAAAACCGAGTTCAATATTTCACCGACACAGGCAACCCTAAACGCCTCAAACTGGCAAACCGGCATCGTGTTTAAATTGACACCTAAAGAAGACGGTATCGCAGACGGTTCGCAGACGGTACCTGTCACTTTTTCTCCCCAAAGCACCGATAATATTCTTAACAATATGACGGCACAGACCGCCAGTATTACCGTGAAAGATTCCGGGCTTACAGGGATTAAAATCCGTTTTATGGCTGCCAATACAACATCAGGCACTGGCCAGGATTATGACGATGGAAAAGGCATTCGCATGTTCCAGGCCATGAAACCGGATATTGTTCTGATTCAGGAGTTTGCTTATTCTGCCGGTCTCAGAAAACTTGTCGATACGGCATTTGGACCGGAGTTCCATTATTATCCCGGCAGCGGCGGCAATATCCCCAACGGCGTGATTTCCAGATATCCGATTATTGCATCCGGAACATGGGATTCCAAAGCCTCCGATCGCGAAAATGAATGGGCGATTATCGATATTCCCGGTGACAGAGATTTGCTTGCTGTGAGCGTCCATTTCCTGCGAGCATCGGTCAATGAAGAATACCGCATTATAAAGGATAGAATTACAGCCAAACAGAAAGAGGGGAACTATTACGTCGTCCTTGGCGGCGATTTCAATGCCAAAAATCGTACTGCACCTGCCCAGATCCTCGGCAGTTTGCTGCAGTTTAAGAAGGATGGAAGCGACAGTAAAGACAGATGTTATGGTGCAACCACTTATCCCGTCGATCAGAATGGCAACAACTGTACAAGCGCCGAACGCGACGATCCCTACGACTGGGTTGTGTTTGATCCCGATTTCGATAAATTCGAGGTGCCCGTCGTCATCGGTAACCGCAGTTACCCCAATGGTCATGTCCTTGACTCGCGAGTTTATGACGAACACAACGAACTCTCTGATATCCCGCCGGTTCAAGCCGAGGATTCATGGAAATGTAGCGGCTCACCTAACTGCGAGGACAAGAGTACGGTCAATCAGTTCCAGCACATGCCGGTCATTCGTGATGTCATGTTTGTACCGGGACAATAGAACAACTTTTGGGAGCTCTGTCCCAAAAACTGGCGCATACGTAAAATTCTTTTTACGCTTCACCCCACAAAAGGGGGCCGGCGGGGCGTTACGGGGCAGCGCCCCGGATTGGGGGTAGGCGCGTATTTGCGCGCGGCTATGTCGGCCTTATCGGCCTCCATACGCCTTGCGTTGCGTGGACTATGTCGCCTGAACGGCTCCATACGCCGCGCAAATAGCGCCGCAGGGGGGACGGCCCCCTGAAAATGTATAAAATGGGGCTTAATAACCTGAAAAATAAGGATATTTTTTGTAATTTAGTATGAGATTCGAAAATACAACTCTCGCTGAAATCAATCCGGAAGCTTTGCTCGTGCGTTTTGTGGATGAAGCGCGAAAGACCAAGCCCGGCGGTTATGATAATTTGGATTGGCCGGAAGTCCTGCGCGCCATTGCCGGACGGTGCCGCAGCGAAATGTCGCGCGATTTGGTCATGGCATTTCCGCAGTTGAATGAACGCGATTTGGTGGCGCGAAGATTGGCGGAAATCGGGCAGTTGATTGGGCTTTATGACCTCTGCGAGCCTGTTGTGTCGGTCGTGGTGAACGACATCGAGGATATTTTGTTGAAGGCTGAACGCGGCGCAGTCTTGGATGGTACGGAATTGCTGCAAGTGGCGGCAAATCTGGGCACTTTTCATGCCGTGCGGCATTTTTTTGAAATTCGGCGCGAAGAAGCCCCTTATCTGTGGGCTTATGCCGAAGATATCGAAGTTCAGCGCGATATGGAACGACGCCTGAAGGCTTCCTTTGATGCCGATGGCCGACTGGTGGATGAAGCTTCGCCCGAATTGGCGCGGTTGCGCGAAAAATCACGGCGTTTGGCGGATAGTTTGCGCACGCGCATCGAAGCCAGATTGGCAACCGCAGAGATTCAGGAAGTCGTGCAGGATAACTATTATACTCAGCGCGAAGGCCGTTATGTATTGCCGGTCAAAGCCTCAAACAGAAGCCGCGTCGATGGCATCGTTCATGCCACCAGCGCCAGCGGTCAGACCGTGTTCGTGGAACCCGCTGAACTCGTCGAACTCAATAATGCCCTCAGAATTTCAGATTTTGGCATCGAAGCCGAAGAATTGCGCATCCTGCAAATGTTGTCGCAAATGGTTGGACAGCACCGCGAGGCGTTTTTAAGCAATGCGCGCCGCTGTCTGTATATCGATGCCGCCGATGCCGTTGCCAGATTTGCCCTCGATTGCCAATGTCATATTCCCGATATCAGCGATAATGAAATTGAACTTTATCAGGCACGTCATCCCCTTTTGGCTCTGCGCAAAGCTGAAAATCCTGAATTTGTCGTCGTGCCCAACGATATCATGCTGCATGAACCTGCACACGCTTTTGTCATCAGCGGCGCCAATGCCGGCGGTAAAACCGTCAATCTGAAAACTGTCGGCCTCTTTGCCCTCATGATGAAAGCAGGTATTCCGATTTGTGCCGGTGCTTCGTCGTGTTTTCCTATCTATGACTTTGTTTTTGCCGATATCGGCGATGATCAGTCGATTGCCCAAAATATTTCAACGTTTTCAGCTCATGTCCAAAGCCTCGCCGGCGCGCTGCCTTCGGCCGGCAACCGCTCACTGTTCCTGCTCGATGAACCTTTTAGCGGAACCGACCCGGAACATGCCTCGCCACTTGTCATTTCACTGATTATTTATTTGTATCAGGCCGGTGCTTTGAGTTTTGTCACGACACACTTCGAAAATGTGAAAGCTTTTGCCCTCGAAACACCTTGGGTGGCCTCGGGTAGCGGCAGCTTTGACCTCGAACAAATGCGCCCGACTTATCAACTCCAGATTGGGCATCCCGGTACCAGCGCGGCCTTCGAAATCGCCGAACAACACGGCTTGGCACTCGATATCTTGACCAACGCACGTCGGATGTACGACTCTCGCGCGACCAGCCATCTGGAACACGCCATCGCCGAACTCGAAAAACAACGCGTGCGCCTCGAAGAAGCCCGCGAACTCGTGGCACCGACACAAAAATCACTCGATGATGCCCGCACGGAAGTCGAAGAATTGCGCGAAAAAATGCGCGCTCAAGTCGCCAAAACACTCGGCTCCGACTTGGAATCTGTCCAGGAAAATATCAAAAAAATTAAAGCTCGCGTGAGCAAACTGCGACGCAAAACTTTTACCGCCGAATTCCGTCATCAGACCGAACTGCAGGAAGAAATCGACCGCGAGATGTCTACACTCGAGTCCGAAGCACGTAAAGAAGCTTCCGCAGTCACCGATTTGACCGCACCGCCGTTCGAAGCCATGCCCGAACGCGAAATCGTCATCGGAAAACGCGTTCAAATCAAAAAATATCATAAAAATGCTGTTGTTCTGGCGCGTTCCGGCAACCACGTGACCTTGCAGCTCGGCATATTGCAAGTGCATGCCCAAATCCAGGACCTCGGTTATCCCATCGCCGATCCCGCCCAGCCGGAGCCTACCGCGCGACAAAAACGTATCAAAAACGCCAAAATTATCGAAATCAAACACGAAAATTCCGTGCTCGTCGATCAGACCACACAACTCCCTATCATGGCGCAAATCAGTGACAACACCCTCGACTTGCGCGGCCTGACCAGCGAAGATGCCATCGAACGCACCGAATTTTTCCTCCAAAGCATGCGCGTGCGCGAACAAGCCATGTGCTACATCATTCACGGACACGGCACCGGCGTGCTCAAAACTTGTATTCGCCAATACCTCAGCAAATGTCCCATCGTTCAAACCACACGCCCGGGTCAATATTACGAAGGCGGCGACGGCGTCACCCTGGCTTGGCTTAAACCTTGATTTTTGAGGCTCTGCCCTCAAACCCCGCCGTGGAGCTCATTGGGGCTCTGCCCCAAAC
>JAGBXG010000018.1 GCA_017629415.1 Pseudomonadota bacterium
ACGAGTGTTATCAGTACCCGTCCAACCCACAAAAAACGCCACAAATTTGCGGGTTCCAAGGGGCTCAGCCCCTTGGCGGGGTTTGGGGCGGAGCCCCAAGAAAAATAAAATAAAAAATAAAAAGGAAACCCATGAGAGAAAAAGAAAGGCTGTCCAGGTTGCATGATGGCGGCATGGTTGAAGTGCTTCGCGGGCTTGAAACCGCAGGTCCAACACATGTGCGCGGTTTAAATACGGCTACGACAGCCATTTTGCTGTCTGAATTGCTGCGAACTCAGAAACGTCCCGTCGTCGTATTGGCAGCTAAAGACGATGTTTTGACGCAGACGGCTTTGAATTTGAAATTCTTTGCGCCGCGCATGGCCAGCGATATCGTTGTCATGCCTGAAATTCAAGCCGGCATTTACAGCGGTGTGGCACAAAATAGGCGCCAGGTGGCCGGCCGCATGCTGGCTTTGCATAAACTTCGCAATGACAGACCGCGCGTGGTGATGGCCAGTTTTGCTTCGGCTGCCAGACGATGCATCCCCAAGGATGAATTGGCGGCACAAACCATGCTGATTCGCACGCATGAGACGCTTGATTTGCCCAAGTTTAAGGCCAAATTGCAGGAACTGGGCTATGCACAGGCTCAGGAAGTCGATACCCCGGGCACGTTTGCTGTGCGCGGCGGCATTGTCGATGTCTTTTCGCCGGCGCATGCTGTCGCCATTCGCATTGAGCTGTTCGGCGATGAAATTGACGAAATCCGTTCCTTTGACGTTGAAACCCAGAAAACCCTCGAAAAAAGAGGCGATGCCATCATCATACCTGCCTCCGAAATCATCATGTCGGAGGATAACGTCGAACGTGCCTTTGATACGATGGCAGATTGGGCCGATGAACTCGAAATTCCATCCAAATTATTGCGTCAAAATCGCGAAAAACTCGAAGAACGCGTCCTGTTCTGGGGCATTCAGGCGCTGATGCCTGCTTATTATGAAAAAACCGCGTCTTTTTTGGATTATCTGCCCGAAGATGCCATCGTTTTATGGTTAGAACCCGATTTATGCCTCGATACTGTGCGCAAGGCACGCGCCAACCTTGACCGGCAATATGAACATGCTTTAGCTGAACAACGTCTCGTGGCGCCGCCGAAAGCCCATTTTATGCTTCCCGAAGACCTGAGCAATGGCTTATGTCGGCATAAAGTCTTGTACTCGGGGTTGGCGCTCGACATAAAAGAAGCGGCGCGTATGGAGGCCGAAGGCCGACATAGCGACGCCGGGCAGGCGTATGCGGACGCAGGACGCATAGCCAGCCCCCAAGAAACAGAAATCTGGTTCGACTCTATCGATAACGCCGATATCGTCGCACAACGCCGACAAATGAGCGCCCAAAGAAGCGAAGATTTCCTCAAAACTTTGGTCGAATACTTTGAAGAATGGATGCAAATCTATGGCACCATCGCCGTTGTCGCGCACTCGCGAGGCATGTTGGAACGCTTGAGAACCATGCTCAGACCGTTGGGCGTGCCCGTGCGGTTTGTCGAAAGAGCACTCGATTTGCACGAAGACAGACAGGCTCACGCGCAAGGCATCGATTTGTATATCGGCGATTTGTCGCATGGATGCCGTCTGGCCGAACAGAAGCTCGCCATCATCACCGAAACCGAGATTTTTGGCGCCAAAGCACATCGACCGCGTGCCAAAAAACTCGATGAACACCACATTTTAACGTCGTTCCGCGATTTGAAAGCCGGCGATTACGTCGTGCATGCCGACCACGGTATTGGGCAATATCAAGGCCTGGTCACGCTGGAAGTCGGCGGCATTACAGGCGATTTCCTGCACATCGTCTATGCCGAAAAAGGCAAATTGTATATCCCCGTGCAGCGGCTCAAAAGCGTGCAGAAATATGCCGGTGCCGAAAAACCGACACGGCTCGATAAACTGGGCGGCGGTGCCTGGGAACGCACCAAAGATAAAGTGCGCCAAAACGTCAAAAAACTTGCCATTGACCTGCTCGATTTGTACGCCAAACGTCAAAGTCGGACGGGATTTGCCTTTTCGGAACGCGATCCGTTCTTTATGGCCTTTGAAGACGGTTTCCCCTACGAAGAAACGCCGGATCAGGCCAAAGCCATCGAAGCCGTGCTCGAAGATATGCACAAACCACGTCCCATGGAACGCCTCGTGTGCGGTGATGTCGGCTTTGGAAAAACCGAAGTGGCCATGCGCGCGGCCATGCGAGCCGTGCTGGACGGCAAACAGGTCGCCGTTCTCGTCCCGACAACGATTTTGGCCGAACAGCATTACGAAAACTTCCTCAAACGGTTTGACGGACATCCCGTAACCATCGAATCGCTCAACCGTTTCCGAAAACCCAAAGAAGTCAAACAAATCCTCGCAGACCTCGCCGTTGGCAAAGCCGATATCGTCATCGGGACACATAGAATTTTGTCAAAAGATGTCGAATTTAAATCCCTGGGCTTGCTCATCGTCGACGAAGAACACCGATTTGGCGTGGCACATAAGGAAAAAATTAAAGCTTTGTCGGAAAACATCGACTGCCTGACCATGACAGCCACCCCGATTCCGCGCACATTCCAGATGTGTTTGGGCGGTCTCAAAGACCTTTCCGTCATCGAAACACCGCCAAGCGACCGTCTGGCTATCCATACCCTCGTGGCCAAGATGTCCGACAGCCTCATTGCCGAAGCCATCGAACACGAAATTGCGCGCGGCGGACAAGTGTATTTCCTGCATAACCGCGTCGAACAGCTGCCCGAATACTACGAACGCATCCATCGACTTGTGCCAAAAGCGCGCATTGTTATCGCCCACGGTCAGATGGACGAAAAAGCGCTCGAAGCCGCCATGTTCAGCTTCATTCATCACGAAGTCGATGTGCTGCTTTGTACGACGATTATTGAATCGGGTATCGATATTCCATCGGCCAACTGCCTCATCGTGTCTCAAGCCGAACGGTTCGGGTTGGCACAGCTGTACCAGATTCGCGGCCGCGTCGGACGTTCATCCGAACGCGCTTACTGTTACCTGCTCACGAGCCGGGACGAACTCAGCGACATCGCCCGAGAACGCCTCAACGCCATCGAACGATTGACCGAACTCGGGTCAGGGCTCGAAATCGCCTACCTCGACCTCGAAATGCGCGGCTGCGGCAACTTGCTCGGAGCCGAACAAAGTGGCAACATCGCTTCTGTCGGACTCGATATGTACGCCGAACTCATGCAGGAAGCCGTCGATGCATTGCGCGGTGAAGCGACCGAACTCAAGATTGAAGCCGAAGTCAACTTGCCGCTGTCGGCTTATCTGCCCGAAGATTACATCACCGATGTCCAAATGCGGCTCCTGTTCTACAAACGCCTGGCAAACGCCGAAACCATCGAACAGCTGTACGAAATCTTTGGGGAACTCATCGATCGCTACGGCCCCGCCCCCAAAGAAGCCCACAGCCTCAAAGACACTTTTGAACTCAAAATCATGCTCGCCGAACTCGGCATTCGACAAATGGACGCCAACTTTACCTCGATCATCCTCGATTTGGGCGACAACTCCAAACTTGATCCCGCCAAACTCGTGTCATTGATGACGATGCACCCACGGCAATATACGATCCGACAAGATCAAAAACTGATTCGATATCTGACCAAATCCGAATCCGAAGCCCTGACCGAAACCGCTGCCCTGTACCTCGACGAACTCAAAAGCCGCTGCTTTGGATAGTTTTTGTGCAGGCCACTTTCTTGGGGCTCTTTCTTGGGGCTCTTTCTTGGGGCTCTTTCTTGGGGCTCTTTCTTGGGGCTCTTTC
>JAGBXG010000173.1 GCA_017629415.1 Pseudomonadota bacterium
CATCGTCGGATAACAGTTATCAAAATTTCCGAAAATATCTTGATATGCTTTTTATGTATGCCGGTGTTAATTCCGTCATGAAAGAAAGCAAAGTTCTCGATATTGCCGATGTGCGTCCTGGTGATGCGCTTGCCGCCGTGGGGCATCTCATCATTATTCTCGATGTTGTTGAAAATGCCGAAGGCAAAAAGAAACTATTGTTGGCACAAAGTTATATTCCTGCCCAACAAATAGAAGTTCTTAAAAATCCATCTTCTCACAATCCTGGGTACGATGCCGAATCCGTTCAGAAATGCCCGTTTATCACTCCTGGCTGGGAGTATGATTGCCCCGGCGCTAAATTTTATCGATTATTGTAATTAGAGCTCCACATTTCGCCCCTAAATATCATTAACCAGTATCCGTCTTATCCTTCCCAAATATTTTTGGAGCTCGCTGTAACCGCCAACGTACTTTAATGATATCTATTTCTCTTTTTGTGTTTTGGTTTATGGAACTCCATCCCAAACTTCGCCGGGGCTTTGCCCCAGTCCCCACCCAAGGAGCTGAGCTCCTTGGGAACGTTGCAAAAGGGACTTATG
Organism: Pseudomonadota bacterium; assembly: GCA_017629415.1. Next base: position 582 of record JAGBXG010000173.1, read on the forward strand.
TTTGTTCGTGAACTTAGAATTTCATAAATCTTATTGTTTTTGCCGCCAGTTGGTTGTCATTTTGAGAAAACAAGGCAAACACTCAAGTTTTGTTTTGATGCGTGTAACGAATCAAGTGATTAGCTGAGTTGATGCCCAAAGAATGGGAATATGTAGATCAGAGTTTAAGCGTTCTTTAGACGCAAAGTGTGCGGATCAAAGCCGTCATCGCTTGAACACCAACTTCTAAGGCTTGTTCATCTATCGTGAAATAGTCTGAATGAAGTGGCGGAATTTCTTGCATTTCTTTCGGCCGAACTCCAAGCATGGCATAGAAAGATGGAATTTTGGTTGAAAAATGCGAAAAATCTTCAGCTGCCATTGTCATCGAAATATTTTGAGCCATTCCCATATCATCCCACACATTCCAAGCCCTGTTTGTCAAAGCTTCATCATTGACCACAGATTCGGCACCTAAAAAACATTCCAATTGCAACGAAACACCATAAATAGACGCCACCTTTTGAATATCTTTTTCAAACTTTTGTGCCATTTCCAAAATTCTTTGGTGAGAACATGCCCGAATGATGCCTTCAAATTCGGCTTCACCGGCAATCACGTTGAATGCCGTGCCAGCCTGCAGCTTGCAAATCGAAAAAACTTCACGACCATGCACTTCATCCGGTAACTGCCCAACCTGATACATCGGATGACAAATCGCACACATCTCCGCAGCGGCACGCAGGGCATCACACCCCTTATGCGGATAAGCCGCATGCGAAGGTTTGCCTAAAACTTTGCACTTAAAACGTCCTGATGCCGCCCATAAAGCCCCATGACAAACGCCCATCTTCCCAGATGATAACGTCGGATCACAGTGCAAAGCTAACATCTGTGAAATATGAAATCGTTCCAGGATGCCTTCCTGACACATGAGTTCCGCACCTGACGGCAATTCCCCAGGCGCGCCTTCTTCATTGGGCTGAAATACAAAAACAATGCCGCGCTTGGGACGTTCGGATGCCAAAACATGAGCGGCCCCAAGCGCAATCGCCATGTGCGCATCATGGCCGCAAGCATGCATACAGCCATTTGTCGAACGCCAAGGCACATCCAGCATCTCACAGACCGGCAATGCATCCATGTCAGCACGATATCCTAAAACCGGCAACGTTTCATCCTGACCGCGTAACACACCGACAACCCCCGTCCGCGCGATATTTTCATGCACTTCCAGACCAAAAGAACGCAAAATTTGCGCGATCAACCGCGAAGTCTGATGTTATTCAAAAACTAACTCAGGCATGCCATGCAGCTGCCGACGTACTTTAATGATGTCAAATTTCATTTTTTACGTTCTGCGGCAAAAAAACAGCAGAAAATACGCATGATTCAACTGACGAAAAACGCACATAATTGC